>JBQCHB010000450.1:0-16815 GCA_051955075.1 Flavisolibacter sp. | reverse complement strand
CCTTCCGTAGCCATTTCTTTCTGCTTGCTATAAGGCGTGTTTGCATATACTGCTTTTGTATACACAGATAACTGCCATGTGTTGACAGGCGCAATAATGCTCATGGTGCCCTTAAATAAACCGGCAATGTATTGTACGTTCATAGGTTTAGTAGAATCGCCTTTGTGCCAGCTAACAGTTTGCTTCGACACGGTAGGATTAGGCCCGTAAGGGTTGGCCATAGAAGAAAGCCCTTTGCCGTTGGCAACCCATAACTTTTTTCCTACCATTTTTATACTTGTTGGATACCAACCAACAGGAATAAAGCCTTTAGCAGTGCTGCGGCCGGGCCAGGCTACATCAAAAACAGCGATGCAATTATTATCGGCATTGGCTACGTACAAAGTTTTCCCATCATCACTTAATGCCAATCCATTTGTAGTAGAACCACTTGGTGCATTTGGATAAAGAGCAGCATTCAAAGTTTCAATCACTTTTTGTTGCCGTGCATCGATTATAGAAACAGAATTATCGTTGGCATTGCAAACAAATAAATAGCGATTGTTTTTAGATAACACCATTTCATTGGGATTATCTCCAACTGCAATTTCTTTTTCAAAGCCTTTCTTTTCCGTATTAAACTGCAGAACCTTGTCGCAGCCCCAGCAACTGATGTATAATTGCTTTTTAGAAGGAGATAAAACGCAGGCATAAGCTTCGCCGCCTAAAGCAAAACTGTCCTGTACTTTTTTTGTGTGCAGATCAACAACATAAAGACTGTTATTTTCTCTTGTTACCACATACAGTTTTTGCTTGGCATCGTCTATAGCTATGCCTGAAGGAGAAATTTTGCGAGGCCATTTGGCGCCAAGTTTTATAGTGTCTTGTAACTGCAATTTATTATTGCTGATGTTGTATTGCAAAATCCAGTTGTCATTGCCGCCTGATGCATACAGGTACTTGCTGTTACTGCTGAAAGCCAGGCCGTACCAGGCTTTGGCTACATTCACCGAATCTAATTGAATTTCTTTTTGTGCATCAAACAATTGAATGCTCTGAACGCTTTGTCCGTTGTTGGTTACAGCTACATATTTTCTGTTAGGACTTACTACTACATTCAACGGAAGATCACCCAACTGCAAATTTTTCCCAACGGGTGTTAAGCTCCAGCCGTTAGGAAGTTTAATGCGGGTATTTTCTAATTGTTCTAATGTTTGTGCAGAAGAAGCTAACCACATAATGGCACAGCAAAGTAGGATAAGGTATCTCATAAATATTAAAAAGTAGTCTGAATAAGAGAAGACAAATGTCAGACAAAAAATGTTTTTTGAACTTATAATATTAGCAGGTGACATTAAATAGCAAACATTAAGCAATGTACAATTGAGGACAAAGTGTACAAGTGTGCGACGCAAGCAAAGTCAAATAGTAGCCTTGTAGCCTGGCCAATAAAAACATTAACACCAAACTTCTTGTTGAATGTGATTGCTCCCGCTATGATCAAACAGAAAATAACAAACCGCTTTGATCTTCTCAAAGCGGTTTAAAAGTCAAAGGCAACTTGTTACATAAATTTTGTCCACGTTTTCCACCACGTGTCGCCAACGGCACAGGCGCCTTTATAATTTACTGAGCTCAAATCATTAAGCTTAGGATTATTAAAACTTGCTCCGGTAGTAGCGGCAGAACCTGCTGTGGGATTAAAATCGGGGTTGGTATAATTAAACGGTACTGTTAAACCCACATCTGTATTGTTGGTTAAAATACTGTTGCCATAAGCAGTTGTATTGAACCAGGATGCAATTGTTGCCTGAGTATTGAGCGCAGCGGGAACATTCGCATTCGTTCCCCTGTCGAATAAAACGGGCGTAGGACAACCCGCAATGATCGTGTTTTGTACAAACAAAGAACCAGGAATATTATTATCGGTAGGAACGCCTTTGGTTGCATCAATAAATAATCCAACAGGGTATCCCATGATGATGGAATTGAAAAGAGAGATGCTTGAATTTCTTCTTATCTGCGCACCCCATACAAACAGGTTGTTGCCATCGTTGTTTAAAGTTGCCTTAGGTCCCATTACGGTCATGTTTGAAAATACGGCTGAAGTTTGCGGCAATAAGGAACTTCCGTTAGCATCATTATCGCTTTCAAAGGCTTCGCTTTTAGAAATATCAGCTACTGCAGAATCTCTTAAAGAAATACCAAATTGTACTTTGCCTGAAAATCCATTGTCGGTATCAAAATCGTCATCCAGTGCTTTGAAAGAAATCAGGTGCTTACAATTTACGTTGCCACCGAACCACTCAAAGGAATCATCATTAGCATAAGAAACCTGGACATAATCAACTACGGTTTGGTTACCAACTCCACCAAAAGTCAAACCATTAATTTCTTTGTCGGGCAGAAAAGCATATCCTGCATATTCAATACGGACATAGCGAAGAATGCCACTGTTATCAGCAGGATTTGTTCCGCCATACAAGCCAAGTCCGTCGCTGTTATTAATTCCGCCTTCTATTTCGCCAATACCAGCCTGCCCATTGTACGATGCATTGGTGGGTGCATTGCCTAACAGCACTATACCAGCCCAGTCGCCACGTTGCGGATTTAAGGATTCCGATGTGAACACAATAGGTTTATCAGCTGTACCATCTGCAGCTATTTTTGCATTACGTGTAATGATCAAACCGCCACGCTGTCCCGTTTCTCCAACAATTTTAGTTCCTGGTTCAATGGTTAGCACAGCACCGTTGGTAACATATACAAGACCTCTTAATTTATAAGTGTAGCCGGCTTTTAAAGTACGGTTTTCTGTAATCCTTCCTTCTAAAATGGTGTTCTCGTTTTGCGATGGAGGCGTTGTAGTTTTCGTGTCGCCATCCATTTCAATTTTGCGGCATCCGGTTGTTATTGAACCTGCCAAAACTGCTAACATTACTAACTTCTTCATGTATATGATTTTATTTTTTTAGTCCTTATGCGTTTGTTTTATTTAATCGTATAACCAAATGTTAGGCTGATGTTCGATCCATATTTGCGATCAATTGCCAAAACATCAGCAGAGTTCTTTTTGAAGCTTCCGTTCCCGTCAATGTCAGAGTAAAAGACTGCTCTCTGATTAAATATATCGGCGACGTTCAACTTTAATTCTCCTTTATTATGCATGATCTTTTTGGCGATCTGCAAATCGGTAAGCGGACGAGGTGCCTCCCAAATTGAAGGCACATCCTGGTTGCCTACGTAAAGAATTCTTCTGCCAATTTGGTTAAACAATAAAGTAGTGCTTAGTCCAAGTTTCTCCACATCGTATTGCAATGCTGCATTGATCAAGTATGGTGATTGTCCCTGCATGGGGCGGTTCAGTTTTGCATCTGCCCTTTCCACACGATTATAGATGTAAGAAACATTACCCTGAACCGTAAAATTTTTTAGGGAGGAAGAAAAATCAAGCTTCTTTCTAAATTCTATTTCTGCACCAAAACTTTTTGCTTGATCAGCGTTGATGAAATTGAAGGTGCTGGATGTGCCGGCACCGCTTTGGTTGAAATATAGTTCAATAGGATTGTTGAAATATTTATAAAAAACACCGGCGGTAAAAAGCTCTCCTGCACGTGGATAAATTTCATAGCGCAGGTCAAGATTGCTCACTTTTGTGCGTTGCAATTTTGTGTTGCCTAAAATGGTGGCGCCTAATTCAAAATCAAAGAAAGCAAAAGTGCTCAACTCTCTAAACTCAGGCCTGATAACGGTTTGCGAACCTGTCAGGCGAATGTTCCTCTTACTATCGACTTTATAGGTAAGATTGATGGCTGGCAAAAAATCTCTTACCTGCGAGTGTACATGACGCGGATCTTTTGCGTCCATGCTGCCAATAACCTGGTCGTAATCTTCTACACGAACGCCCCACACAGCTCGCAACTTATCTGTGAATTGATTATCCAACTGAATGTAACCGGCGTTTAAAATAGTGTTGGCTATGTACCTGAATTGCGTGCCGGACAATTCATCAAAGCCAAATTTATTATCAGTACCATTACCAAAATTTTCTGCAGCAAAAGCCTGATCATAGGGCAACTGACGAAGCGATGGATTATCGGTTGAAAGATAAATGCTGAACGGTCGTGAATCGAACAAACGATCTTTTATTTGCAGCATGTAGCCTGTCTTCAACGATTGCGAAAGATTGAATAGCCTGAAATTTTTTGTTACATCAGCACCGCCTGTAAAAACGTAGTCGTTTAAGAAACTAAAATACCTGCTGCCCGATTTTTGTGAACGTGTGTTGGAAATAAGCAAGGCATAAGGTTCTCCTGCTTTTGCCTGGTTATATTGCACACGGCGCTGGTCGGGAATATATTGATCCAGGATGCTGAAGCTTCCATACCACTTTAATTTCGACTGTAAAGAAGAGAGATTGTGCTCACCCGATAGCTGCGTATTGTAATACGTATTGGCTTTAAATGCTAACTCTGTAGCCCGAATATTTTCTCCATTGATTGGATCAGCTTCAAAATCTTTTCCGCTCCTGTCAATTACATAATCGGTGGTATTGACATTTAAAATATTTTTCCACGAAAGCTTATGATTACTGCCTAATTGCAGTGAAAGGTTTCCTAATGCGCCAGCCAAAACATCCTCGCTATATTTCGAATTGTTATAATCGAAATTGATGTTGGCAATACCATCCTGCGCCTGGAAAGCAACGTTGTTATAATCAAATCTTTTATAACTCCTGTTGTAGATTAGGGCAAGAACGCCACCTAATTTATTGTTATTCCCAATTGATTGATTGATACCACCGCTAAGCTGAAATGTTTTACCAATAACAGGTAAAAATTTCGATTTGCTCTTTTCTGCCGTCCATACATTTTTCAGGCTTTTGCCGATCTCGGTTTTCTGTTGTTGATTCAAAAAATTGAAATCGGATTTGCGGGGAAAATTATCCGGCAGTCCTCTTGTGCCATCGTCAAAACCAAGCCAGTCGTATTTGCCACCCTTGTATGTATAAAAATCTCTTCCAACAGTTGCTGTGTTCATGCTGGCGCCTATTTGCACATTTAAAAACGAAGACGAAGGAACATCTTTTGTGTTTACCTGGATCAAACCGCCAGCCCACTCGCCGGGATATTCAGGCACAAAGGCTTTGTTGATGATGATGTTCTCAATCATCGGTGCCGGAAAAATATCGAAGGAGAATGTTTTGCGATCAGGCTCTGTGCTGTTTAACAAAATGCCATTAAGCATAGCCTGGTTATAGCGGTCGGCCAAACCTCTTACTACAATATATTTTCCTTCCTGGATAGAAGTACCCGGAATTCTTTTCAACACTTCACCTGTGTTTTTATCAGGCGAACGGCGGATGGCTTCGGCAGAAATTACCTGCGCTACTGTATTCGTGTTTTTTTGATAAGCAATCATGGAGTTAACCGTCTCTCTGCGGGCATTGGAACGGGTGGCAGTAATTAAAATATTATTCAGATCCTTACTGCTGGTTTGCAACACAACATTCAGTTCATTATGCTGGTTACTAATGACTTCTACATCACTAATGGTTTTGGTAACGTATCCAACAATAGAAAAAGTAAGTTCATATTTTTTTTGAGTTTGAAGAGAAAGGTCAAACTGCCCGTCAACGTTAGTCGTAGTTCCTGTGCCATTGCCAAGCTTAATAGAAACACCCGGTAATGGTTCATTTCTCTCGTTAACTACTTTACCGGAAATTTTTAGAGTTTGTGCTTGTGCAATTGAAACCGTCACCAGAGAAAACAGTAAACTTAAAATGTGCAATTTCATTCCTTCTTAATTTGCTGCAAAGCAAACTTTACAAAATGACTGTACTGTTACCCTAATGTTATGGAAATATAAAATGAATGTTACCGGAATGTTACCTCTTAAAATCTTAGCTGCATGCGCAGGGTGAAAATGTTGTCGTTAATATCTGAAGTAAATCCTGCCAAAGCAGTTTCCTCATTTTTTACCACATCATAATAAGCTAAAATCTTTAAGCTTTCGGTGAAGTGGCGTGTTAAGCCAATGCCCAATGTAGTATATTTTATATCTGCAGAAGTGAAGTTGGTTCCAGTTTTCCCTATGTCGGTTTCAGCCACTTCACGATTGGGGTCATACCAATCATACTTCACCATCAATTCCCAATTCTGGTTTACAATGTTTTGAATAAAATAAAAAAAGGCGCCATCAAATTTTCGGATGTACGTTGGTGTTAAAGGCAGTGCACCAGGATTAGTAGTTGAAGTTGCAGTTCCTGGCTGTTCACCTCTCCAATATTCACCCCTGACTTCTGTTTTACCCCAGCCATGCTTGTAAGCCAATTGAACATCAGCACCGTAGTAATGTCGTGGTGCTTTACCACCTGCGTTTGCTTCAGTTGAATCAACAACAAACAATTTATTGCCTGCAATTGTTGTTGTTTGATATTTATATTTTGTGGCCTGCACCCATCCGCCATATAATAATGACAAGCCTCCACTGACAAAGAAGTTTTGCCCCAATGCATAAGGTTGCAGGCTTAAATGACTGATCAAGTCTTTGTAGCTGTCAAAATCGGTGTTGCCCACTAATCCCTGCCCGTTAAAAACACCCATGTCCAATTTGATTTTTGCTTTTTTATCCTTTTTTGCAGAGGGTTCATACGAAAGCATGGCGCCCAGATCTCTTTCCGTTGGCATCAGTATTTGAGACATTCTTCCCCGTTCCGGTGTTTCTCTATAAGCCGAAGATAAATTCACCTCGTAACCAAAAGGTCTTGCTACCAGGCCCATAGTAAGAGAAAACCTTTCCTTCTTTGGCTCGTACAAACGAAGGAACATATCTCTTACAAAAACGCCTCTTTCTGTGGCATCAAATTGAAATGTAAATAAAGCTTTAGGGAAAACCTTATCCCTTGATGGAAGTACATAATCCATTTTCAGGCGGGCCCGCCGCAGCATAAAACGACTGCTGGAAAATTCTGAAAAATTACCGCCTGCGTAAGAAGCAGCACCTTTTTGCCCGGCGGCCTGGAACTGCGGTTGTATATAACCACTAAAGCTTAGATTATTAAACCGGTGTGCCAACGGACGTGCTGTATCTTTTATAAAAAGTGTGGAATCATAATCGGCCAGATAGCGTTGCGAAAAAACCTTGGCGGGAAGCGCTGCGAGTAATATCGTCAATATCACGGCTTTACAAACAACAATGCCTGTTTTCATTTATATTCCTCTTTAGCATTTTATGAAACCGCAAAACTGGCATCATTTAAGATAGCCAATATTAAGTTATCATTAATTCTTGGTTAACAGGTGTAAGCCTTTGAATTGAACTTAACTTCGCCCCGATTTAAAGAATGAGTATATGAATATTTTCGCAAAGCTGCTGGCGCCGAAAAACAAAGTGTTTTACGAGTTGTTTGAACAAAGCGCCGATAATGTAAAACAAATGGGTGTTTTATTAACCCAGGTTGTTGCCGAATCAGATTTTGATAAGCGTCAAACGCTAATCGCCAAAATGGAAGATGTGGAGCATGCCAATGATGAGTTGACGCATGGCTTATTCACAGAACTGGGCCGCAATTTTATCACACCATTTGACAGGGAAGATATCCATTATCTTGCTTCGGCGCTGGATGACATTGCAGACTTTATTTATGCCTCGGCCAAAAAAGTAAATTTTTACAGGGTAAATCCAAATGATATCGGTATACATAAATTGGCTGAGATCATTGTTCAAAGCACTAATCAGGTTCGCAGTGCGGTAGGCGAATTGAGAAACATGAAAAACATGCGTTCCATCACTGAATCATTGGTAAAAATCAATAGCCTGGAAAATGAAGCCGATGATATTTTTGATATGAGCATCGAACGTCTTTTTGCTACAGAAGCAGATGCCAAAGAAGTGATCAAAAAAAGAGAGATATACCAGGTGATGGAAACAGCTACAGACAAGTGCGAAGACGCAGCAAACGTAATTGAATCCATCATTGTTAAATACGCCTAATTAATTTGCTGATTAGCTAATTCAATGATGTGCTATGAAAGTATAATCAAGTTTGCCAAAACCACAGTTCTTTAAATGAATGTTCCAGTAACCTGCATTAGCACATTAGCATATTATCACATTATCACATCACACTCATGAGCTTTATAATTGTTATCATAGCGCTGGCTCTTATTTTCGATTTTATCAATGGCTTTCACGATGCTGCTAACTCTATTGCTACTATCGTTTCTACAAAAGTATTGACGCCTTTCCAGGCAGTAATATGGGCAGCCTTGTTCAACTTTGCGGCCTTTTTTATTTTTAAAGATCATGGCGTTGCCAACACCGTTTCCAAAACCGTAAAACCTGAATTTGTTAATGGGCATATTGGCCTGGTGGTTGTTTTATCAGGATTGATTGCAGCTATCGCCTGGAACCTGCTGACCTGGTGGTTTGGTATTCCTTCTTCTTCATCACATACTTTAATTGGTGGTTTTGCCGGTGCAGGTGTAGCTTACGGTGGCTGGGGCGCCATCAACAGCGATCCTATTATCAAAACCGCAAGTTTTATTATTGTTGCGCCTTTGGTAGGCATGTTCATTGCCTTTATTATTTCGCTTTGGTTTTTGCTTTCCTTTAGAAAAGATTTTTTACCCAAGCTTGTATCCATAGCTGTCATTCTTTTCGTTGTCTGGTTTTTATACACCAGCCTTGAAACAGATCCCGCCAAACTCAAAACTCACTACGATTCTTATTTAGCTAAAGTCATTTTTTCTACTAAAAATTTTAAATGGATATTACTTTCTCTTATTCTATTAGTGTTTGCCGTATTTACATTTTGGCTTAATACATTGAATGCACACAGGTCAAACCTATGGTTCAAACGCCTTCAATTAATTTCTTCGGCAGCATTTAGTATCGGCCACGGTGGCAATGATGCCCAAAAGGTAATGGGTATTATCATGGCTGCACTGGTTGCACACGATCCTTCAAAATACAATATTGAACATATGGAGTGGTGGGTGCCGCTGGCCTGTTATAGCGCAATAGGTATTGGTACCATGAGCGGGGGCTGGAAGATCGTAAAAACCATGGGAACACGTATTACAAAAGTTACACCGTTTGAAGGTGTAGCCGCCGAAACGGCTGGCGCTATTACCTTATTTGTAACCGAAGCTTTAAAAATTCCTGTAAGTACCACACATACCATTACAGGATCCATAATGGGCGTAGGCGCCACCAAACGTTTATCGGCAGTTCGGTGGGGCGTAACCATTAATTTATTATGGGCATGGATACTCACCATTCCCATCAGTGCGTTACTTGCAGCCGGAATTTTCTCTATAGTAAAACTTTTCTTATAGTATAATTTCCGAAGTTTGCGGTTCAACATTCACCCATGGCGAAAATATTAGTGACCGGCGGTTGCGGCTACATAGGTTCTCATACCCTTGTTGACCTTATTGAAAACGGATACGATGTAATTTGTGTAGACAATAACTCCAGGTCTACTGCCACCGTTTTAGAAGGTGTGCAAAAAATCACGGGAAAAACCGTAAAAAATTACAAAGTTGATCTTTGCAATTTTGACGACACCTTCGCCATTTTCCAGGAAAACGAAGACATTGCAGGTATCATTCATTTTGCAGCCTATAAGGCCGTAGGGGAGTCGGTAGAAAAACCACTGATGTATTTCGAAAACAATCTTTACTCGCTTATCAACCTCTTAAAATGCGTTCAGGAGTTTAATACACCCTGGTTTGTTTTCTCTTCCTCGTGTACGGTTTACGGTGAGCCAGATGAAAAAATGGTTACAGAAGAAACACCTCTTCAACCAGCAGCTTCTCCTTACGGTTATACAAAGCAGATGGGAGAACAGATTTTAGGCGAGTTTCAAAAGGCCAGCAATACCAAAGTTATTTTGCTAAGATATTTTAATCCTGTAGGTGCACACCCATCTACCATTATTGGTGAACTACCTATTGGAAAACCTCAAAATCTTGTGCCCGCTATCACGCAAACAGCAATCGGTAAGTTGCCAAAGATGATCGTTTTTGGCGATGACTATCCTACACGTGATGGAAGCTGCGTTCGTGACTTTATTCATGTTTGCGACATAGCACACGCACATACCCTGGCTATTAAATATTTGCAGGAAGGCCGCAACAGTAGTGGCTGCGAAGTGTTTAACCTGGGCACAGGCAATGGCGTTACTGTGTTGGAAGCTATCAAAGCATTTGAAAAAGTAAGTGGTGTAAAGCTGAATTATGAAATTGGTCCTCGCCGCCCGGGAGATATTATTGCTATTTATGCCAATAATGATAAGGCCCGCACACGGCTACAGTGGAATCCCCAATATTCTTTGGAAGATATGATGAGCACCGCCTGGAAATGGGAACTAAAATTAAAAGAAGATGCTTCATTGCATCACAATTCTAATTTTCAAATGAACTAAAGCTGGCCAACAAGTCGACCAGCTTAGAACCAACTATTTTATCACTTACATTTGCGTCCATTATGCTGCTAAAAGATATTCAACCTACCGGAAAGAAAGACACCCGTAGCGGTTTTGGAGATGGCATTTTAGAAGTAGCCCGAAAAAACAAAGACGTGGTGGCGCTTACAGCCGACCTGGCGGGTTCTTTAAAACTTCATCCCTTCATTAAAGAATTTCCCGAACGTTTCATACAAGTGGGCATTGCCGAAGCCAATATGATGGGCATTGCGGCAGGTTTAACTATTGGTGGTAAAATACCTTATACTACCACGTTTGCAAATTTTTCTACCGGCAGGGTGTATGATCAAATTCGTCAAAGCATCGCGTACAGCAACAAAAATGTAAAAATCTGTGCTTCGCATGCCGGCGTCACCCTTGGTGAAGACGGCGCTACGCACCAGATTTTAGAAGATATTGGTTTAATGAAAATGCTGCCGGGCATGACGGTGATCGTTCCATGCGATTATAACCAAACCAAAGCAGCCACCATTGCCATTGCGGATTATGTTGGCCCGGTTTACTTGCGTTTTGGCCGTCCAAGCTGGCCCATTTTTACCAACCCTGCCGAACCTTTTGTTATTGGCAAAGCACAAAAATTTTCAGAAGGAACAGATGTAAGCATTTTTGCCTGCGGTCATTTGGTTTGGAATGCTATCCAGGCCGGTGTTGCTTTGCAGGAAAAAGGCATCAGCGTGGAAGTGATCAACATTCATACGGTAAAGCCATTGGATGAAGAAGCTGTTTTGGCTTCTATCCGCAAAACAAAATGCGCTGTTACTGCCGAAGAGCACAACATCATTGGCGGCTTAGGTGATGCAATATCGCAGGCAGCTACCAAGCACTTTCCTATTCCCATTGAATTTGTAGGAACAAAGGACACTTTTGGTGAAAGCGGCACGCCTGACCAGTTGTTGAAAAAATATCATTTAGATGTTCCGGATATTATTGCAGCAGCAGAAAAAGTGATGGCGAGGAAAAGTTAATAGTTCATGGTTCATAGTTTATAGATGGACGCTTGCTGATTGTTGTGTCCTTCGACAATATTGAGGACTAAAAGGCATTGCTTTTTAGTCTTTTTATTTATATCAAATTCAAGGAAGTTCTTTTAAAAAGATCTTGTGAAAATTAGGCAGCCATGAACTATAAACCGTGAACTATGAACTCATTTCAGCCCTTATCTTTACGCATATCAATGCGATCCCGATTAAACATTTGCCAATGGCTTTAACAGACAGTTCAGACGCCGAATTATTGATGCAGTTTCGCCAACCGGAAACAAAAGAAAGGGCATTTACTTCCATCATAAAAAAATACCAGGAAAAACTATACTGGCATATTCGCCGCATGGTGGTTGACCACGACGATGCTAACGATGTGTTGCAAAATGTTTTCATAAGAGTTTGGAATGGCCTGGAAAATTTCAGGGAAGACTCGCAGCTTTATACCTGGCTCTACCGTATTGCCACGAACGAATCTTTAACATTTTTAGAAGGCCAGAAAAAGCGAAGCGCTGTAAGCCTGAGCGATGTAGAAACCGGACTAAGCAATAAGATCAAAGCTGACAAGCATTTTGATGCCAACAAATTGGAATGGAAACTGCAACTGGCCATTCAGCAACTGCCCGAAAAACAGCGGATTGTTTTTACCTTGCGTTATTACGACGAAATGCCATACGAAGAGATGAGTCGCGTACTTGAAACAAGCGAAGGAGCCTTAAAAGCAAGCTACCATCATGCAGTAAAAAAAATTGAAGATTACATCAAAAATCATTAAACTTTGAAGGCCCATTTTGGTCTTAAACCCGAAAAATGGACAATAGCAATAACATAGAGAATGAATTGAAAGGCTTAAACAGCGAATTGCCTTCTGCACCGGACAAAACACCTTTTTCTGTTCCGGAGGGATATTTTGAAGGTCTGGCTGCGGCTGTTATGGCTAAGATAAAGGGAGCTGAGGCATCTGCTTCTGCAGAAGTTGCTTCGCTATCACCATTATTGGCTGGCATCTCCCGTAACATGCCTTATGTTATTCCTGCCGGCTATTTTCAAACAACAATTGAAGAACTGCCCTTTTTAACCAGCGACGATCCGAAATCTGCCATTCTTTCTTTGGTGGAAAGAGCGACGCCTTACGAAGTGCCTCTCGGATATTTTGCCAACTTGCCCGACCAGGTATTAGAAAAAGTTTCTCAACCATCAAAAGCTAAAACAGTTCCTCTTGTTAGAAGAAGGTGGATGCGCATGGCAGTTGCAGCCATGGTAACCGGCATCATGGGCCTTTCGGGTTGGTTTTACTTTAGTCAACATAAGGGGTTTGATGCTGATAAACCATTGGCGCAACAATTAAAGAATGTGAGTACAAAAGAGTTAAATGAGTTTATAAAAACAACTGATATTACCACAGCTAGCACTGAAACTGCACAAGCTAAAACTGTTGCTAAAAATGAGGTGGAACAAATGTTAAGCGATGTTTCGGATAAAGAATTGGCTTCGTTTTTAAACCAGGTTCCAAGCGACGATGAGGATTTACTGGTGATCAATTAACCTGACTATGAAAAAAATTATTTGCATATTAAGCTTTCTTTTTGTTATAGGTACCACCTCTTATGCACAGGATAAGGGGGGAAAACTGCAGGAAAAAATGACGGAGTATGTTCAGCAAAAGCTTGGATTATCAAAATCAGAAGCTGAAAAGTTCAGTCCTGTTTTTCTTGATTATTTTAAAGACCTGAGAAGAACCAACCAGGAGTTCAGAGGTGACCGCCTGGTGCTTCAACAAAAGATAGTGGAATTGCGCCTGCGCTACCGCGACCAGTTCAAGCCGATTATTGGTGAAAAGCGCAGCAACGATGTTTTTACCTACGAACGTGAATTTATTAAAGGCGTGAAAGAACTGCAACAAGACCGCCTGCAAAATCGCTTACAAGGCCCTGCTAACAAAAGAAATAATCCCGAGTTGTAATAATTTGGTTTTTGGCCTATATTTGAACTTGGTGTTTTTCATAGGTTAGCAACGGCCGGCTCTTTTTAGGGCAGGCCTTCTTTTTTGATGGAAGATTTTCAGCATTATTTTTTTTGATTCCTAATGCGGTTTACAACAGTTCTTCTTATTTATTTTCCAGCATCTTTTTTATGTAGGCAATTTGACCAAGATGATAAATGTCGTGCTGTAAAATACCGTTCAGCAGTTTTCTGAAATTGTAATTTCTTTCTTCCACATTTTGATCAAGCATTTCATCTTTTTGTGCTTGTATAATTTCCAGTAATTCACTTTGTGTTTGACGCAACCGCTGCAAGCCTTGCTGCCAAAGGCTTTTATCAGAGTGGTCTAATGCTCTCCAATCATTTGTTTCAAAATAATGCAGCTCTTTTGCATCTTTTTTCAACCGGCTAATGGTGAACTCTCTCCAGTTGATCATGTGCCATAACAACTCAACGATACTGTGCTGGTCATTTGGCTTTTCGAATGCTATTGCTTCGTTCACTTCACCAATTAGTGCGTTTACATTCCTGCCAAACCAGGGATCACCTTCAAATGCATCTTTTAATTGTTCGGTTAAGAATTGCATTTCTGCATCCATATTATTCCAATTTCGTTACAGCAAAGAAATAGGAATGAAAAGACAAAAGAGCAGAAAATTGTGCCAAATAGAATTACAGATGATGAACGGAGCGTCGCAAGCAAAGCATCATAGCAATACAGCAGCCGGCTAACAAATAAAAAGCCTGCACTTAAAATGCAGGCTGAAAATATGCTGTAAAAACTTACTTGCTCAAATACATGCTTCTGTCCTTATACAACTGGCGGAAATAAGGATCACGCAGATCTTTGATAAACCGAATGGCTTCTCCTGTTGACTTCATTTCAGGGCCTAACTCTTTATTTACATTCGGAAACTTGTTGAAAGAAAAAACAGGTTCTTTAATAGCAAACCCATTCAGCTTTTTCTCGAAAGTAAAATCGGTTAGCTTGTTCACGCCCAACATTATTTTCGTTGCTACATTCAAGTACGGAATACCGTAGGCTTTTGCAATGAAAGGCGTGGTACGTGAAGCTCTCGGATTGGCTTCAATCACATATACCTTTCCGTTCTTAATAGCAAATTGAATATTGATCAAGCCTTTAATGTTCAGGGCTCTTGCAATTTTTTCGGCATAATGCTCCATAGTTGTTACCACTAATGGTGTTAGGTTGAATGCAGGCAAAACGGCATTACTATCGCCGCTGTGAATACCAGCGGGTTCAATGTGTTCCATCACACCCATCACATGAAAATTCTCTCCGTCAAAAATGGCATCGATCTCCGCTTCCTGGCAACGATCGAGGAAATGATCAATTAAAATCTTATTGCCCGGAATGTGTTTCAACAAACTAATAACTGCTTTTTCCAGTTCCTCATCATTAATGACAATCCGCATTCTTTGTCCACCCAATACATAACTTGGACGAACCAACACAGGGTACCCTACTCTTTGCGCTACTACCACAGCCTCATCTACATCGTAGGCAGTACCATAGTCAGGATAAGGAATGTTTAACTCTTTCAGCATGTCGCTGAAGCGGCCGCGGTCTTCAGCAATATCCATATTATCGTAAGAAGTGCCGATGATCTTTATGCCTTTTGCATGCAAGCGTTCAGCCAATTTCAGCGCTGTCTGTCCACCCAATTGAACAATGACACCTTCAGGTTTTTCATGCTCAATAATTTCCCACAGATGTTCCCAATATACCGGCTCGAAATAAAGTTTATCGGCCATGTCAAAATCGGTAGATACTGTTTCCGGATTGCAGTTCACCATGATGGCTTCGTAACCGGCTTCTTTGATGGCCAGCAAACCATGCACGCAGCAATAGTCAAATTCAATTCCCTGCCCGATGCGGTTAGGGCCACTGCCTAAAACAATTATTTTCTTTCTGTCAGAAACTTTGCTTTCATTGTCATGGCCTTCTTCAAAAGTGGAATAGAAATAAGGCGTCTTGGCTTCAAATTCGGCACTGCAGGTATCTACCATTTTATAAACACGGGTAATGCCTGCAGCTTTTCTTTTTTCATACACTTCGTCCTCACTCCCATCCTGAATAATGCGGGCAATTTGTTCATCACTGAAACCATGCACTTTAGCCTTTTTCAACAATTCAAGCGGCAATTCTTCCAACCAGTAATTACTCAGCTCTTTTTCTATGTTACATATCTTTTGAATCTCGTATATAAACCAGCGGTCAATACCTGTTGCCTTTGCAATTGTGTTGACGCTAACGCCCAACATCAAAGCATCTTTAAGCCGGAAAATGCGATCCCACTTCGGTATTTTGATGTATTCCAGCAACTCCTCTGCTTTCATGCCGCTTTTTCCATAATATCCCAATCCTACTGCATTGTTTTCCAGACTTTGACAAGCTTTTTGCACGGCTTCAGTAAAGCTTCTGCCAATGGCCATTACTTCACCTACACTTTTCATTTGCAATCCAAGCGTATCATTAGCACCTTTGAATTTATCGAAATTCCAGCGGGGGATTTTTACAATTACGTAATCCAGCGCCGGTTCAAAATAGGCAGATGTTGTTTTGGTGATTTGATTTTCCAATTCATCCAAAGTATAGCCAATAGCCAGCTTGGCAGCGATTTTTGCAATTGGATAACCCGTAGCTTTTGAGGCAAGTGCGGAAGAACGGCTTACACGGGGATTGATCTCAATGGCAATAATTTCTTCGTTTTCCGGGTTAAGGGCAAACTGCACATTACAACCACCAGCAAAGTTGCCAAGGTCACGCATCATTTCAATGGCTGTGTTACGCATCAACTGAAAAGCCGTATCACTCAAGGTCATGGCGGGAGCAACAGTGATAGAATCACCCGTATGCACGCCCATTGGATCAAAATTTTCTACCGTACAAATGATGCACACATTATCGGCCGCGTCACGCAGCAATTCCAATTCAAATTCTTTCCAGCCCAGTACTGCTTTTTCAACCAATACTTCATGAATGGGCGAAGCGGAAAGGCCACGTTGCAAAGCTTCATCCAATTCTGAAGCATCGTGTACAAAGCCACCACCTGTGCCGCCTAATGTAAAAGATGGACGAATAACGAGCGGGAATCCAATATTTTGAGCAAAGTCCTTTCCTTCTAAAAAAGAATTGGCCGTATGCGCCTGCGCTACAGGAATACCTAATTGGATCATCCATTGGCGAAACTTCTCACGGTCTTCAGCCTTATCAATGGCTTTAATATCTACGCCAATTAACCGTACGTTGTATTTCTCCCAAAGCCCCAGGTCTTCGGCTTCTTTGGCAAGGTTCAATGCTGTTTGTCCACCCATAGTAGGCAGCACGGCATCAATTTTATTTTCCTGCAAAATTTG
>JBQCHB010000449.1:0-9315 GCA_051955075.1 Flavisolibacter sp. | reverse complement strand
GGGGCTGCAGCTTAATGGTTTTGTAAGGGTGATATTTGAATTTCATCCTTTTCCGTACATTTATTTTCAAGCGAAGGCAACCATTTACCAAAACCTGCGTATTTACCGTTTAATCAATTGATATTGGAATCACTGCACACTATTATAAATGGATGCGTTCAAAATAACTCCAGAGACCAAAAATGTCTCTACGAGAGATATTACGGCTATTGCCTTAAAATAGTGTTCCGCTATATTTACCGCTACGATAAGGCTGTGGATGTAGTAAATGATGGATTTGTAAAAATATTCCGCAGCTTTTCCAAATTTGAATATAAAAACAGCGAAAGCCTTGAAATGATGTTGATGGGCTGGATGCGTACCATTATGATAAACACAGCCATAGACCAGTTACGAAAAAATAATTTTCTTCCCGAAATAGGAGATATATCCGAAACGATTTGGATGCACGAGGACAAAAGCCAGGCGTCTGACCGAACATTGCTTTATAAAGAGCTGGTCAAAGAGATAAAAAAGCTTCCTCCTTCTTACCGCACAGTTTTCAATATGTATGTGATAGATGGGTTAACACACCAGGAGATCGCCAATCTTTTAGGTATTTCGGTAGGAACGTCAAAGTCAAACTTGTCGAAGGCGAGGGTCATTTTACAAAAAATAATTAAAAGCAATGATGAAGAAGTAGGTATATGCAGCATGTAAACGACGATATGGATGAATTATTCCGCAGGGCAGGAGAGGAGTACCCGCTTGATACAAGTGGTGCGGATTGGAGTAAGATCGCAAAGGAATTAAACATTCCTGCTACGGAAAAAACTGCACCTGAAAACAGCAACAAAAAATTGCTGTGGCTTTTGCTTTTATTGCCTTTCAGTTTTATTTGCACACAATATTTCTCAGATAACTCTGCTGGTGACACTTCTTCTGTAAGCAAGCTTGAAAAAAATACTGCGAATGCAGAACTACAAACAAAGAAAGATAGAGCAAGTGAAAGTAAAAAAACAGATAGTCAAAACCTATCTAAAGGAAAACAAACAATGGTTGTAAATGATGCAAATGTAAATTTTGATGTTGTTTCTAACACTAACAAGAATTGGCAGGAAGATGGTTTAGCAGCAAAAACAAGCAAAAAAGGAGCAGATAGAAAGAGTAAAAGGTTTACCATGGTTGATGCTTCTTTTAACCAATCTACATCCAGGGGAAACATTTTTTCCGAAAAAATTCCTGCCGGAGAGAAACAACGGGGAGGAATTGATTTTGCTCTGAAATCTTATCCTTCTTTTATAAATAATCCCAGGTCTGCCGACCAAAAGAATATTGTTGAAGCTAAGCCTGATGTTGAAAAACAACAACAACGAAGAAGTAAGAAATTTTACATTGGCATCATGGGTGGCGTCGATGCTACATCGGTGAAATTTCAAAAAGTGGAAAACGCTGGTTATGACGCAGGCGTGTTATTGGGTTTTGATTTAAACAAAAAATGGAGTGTAGAAACAGGTGTCTTCCTCGACAAAAAATTTTATTACAGCAAAGGTGAATATTTCAACACTTCAAAAATATACCTGCCTCCTAATAGTGAAATATCTATGGTTGATGGAGATTGCAGCATGTGGGAAGTTCCGCTGAAGTTGCTGTATAATTTTAAAGACAAGGGTAATCATAACTGGTTTGTTACGGCTGGCGTCTCGTCATATTTTATGACCAAACAGAATTATGAGTATGACTATTATTATCCAATGACAGGTCAGAACTATTATGCGTATAAATCGTATAATAATACTTCAAACCATATTCTTTCTATTGCACAATTTTCAGGTGGTTACATACACAGGCTTGGTAAACTTGGCGATTTGAGAATAGAGCCTTATATCAAGATGCCTTTGAAAGGCGTAGGCGTAGGATCTTTGTATTTAAAAAGTGCAGGAATACAAGTGGGTGTTACCAGAAAAATGTTTTGATCTTCTAAAAGCCTGAACTAAGCAACCTGCATTATTTTTCTTTCGTATTGAATTGGCAAGAATATTTTTTTAATGGAAAATTCAACGCTGCCATTTCTAGTCGAAAGTTTTGTAAAAAAAGCTCCGTTTGTTGAAAAGGGAAATGCAACTGATCCAATAATTGCCATGTCTCCGTTGGAGAGAAAGAGTAATCTGTTTTTTAAAAGATTCATTGATGTTTTTCTTTCTTCTGGTCTGATACTTTTTTTCCTAACCTGGTTGATTCCGCTGATAGCTTTATTGATCAAGTTTGATTCAAAAGGACCAGTTTTCTTCCTCCAAAAAAGAAATAAAAAGCATGCATGCTTGTTCACCTGTATAAAGTTTCGAACGATGATTAATAACGAAGAATCGGAAAATCTTGCGGCGCATGTAAACGATCACCGGATAACTCAAATAGGAAAATTTCTGAGAAAGCATCATTTGGATGAATTGCCACAACTTTTTAACGTATGGTGGGGAGACATGTCTTTAATTGGCCCAAGGCCTCACATGATAATTGAAAATGAAAAGTTTGAAACCATAGTTGAAGAATATTCTTTACGATACAAAGTGAAGCCTGGAATTACAGGACTGGCGCAGGTTTTGGGTTATGTGGGTCCCGTTACAGAAGTGGAAAATATTGAGAAAAGAGTGAGGAATGATGTTTATTATATACGACACTGGTCAGCTGCACTGGACCTAAAAATTATCTACCGTACTTTTTTTAAAATGCTCGGTGCGAAATAATGGTCTTCATCAACACTAAAGAAGTCATTCAATTTGAAGAAGATTTTAAAAAATACATGGGCCGTTCTTGACCAGAAAGAGAAAAAAAGATTTGTTGTCTTAAGCCTATGTGATATTTCGATCAGCATTGTTGACATTGCCTCACTGGCACTTTTGTTATGGATCATCCAATTTTATATTCAGCCTGATCAAACTAATAAGCTGTCTTTTTTACCTGCGTGGCTCATTGGCCGGAACTCATTTGGTTTCATAACGATTTTCTTTTTTCTTTTCAGTTTGAAAAATATTGCTGCTTTCTTTATTGCTAAAACCCAATATAAATTTATTGGAACAGTGGCAGTTCGCATTTCAAGACTGAACCTCCTGAAATATCAACAAGCGCCGTTTGAAGAGTTCGTCAATGTTGATTCTTCAGTGCATGTTCGTAGAATAGCCCACCAGCCGTTCGAGTTTTGTCAATATATTCTCTCCGGTATCCAGCAGATCAGCACACAACTGTTCCTGATAACCGTTGCTATTGTTGCTATCATTTTATTTAATGCCAAATTGTTTTTGTTGCTATTATGCATTCTGCTGCCGCCGGTTATTATTGTTTTTTATTTTATTAAAAAACGTTTGGCTGCTGCACGTTCGCAGATACGCTCAAATAATGAACGTTCATTTCAATATTTGTTCGATGCATTAAAAGGATATGTGGAAGGAAATATTTTTAATCGTAACCAGTTCTTTCTACAACGTTTTATTTTTTACAGACAACAGTTCAGTAAATATCTATTCGATTCCATTAGTATACAAACACTGCCTGGCCGCATGATTGAAATTTTTGCTGTACTTGGCTTATTCATTTTAATTGCGATAGCACAATGGTCGGGCAGTGGCGACAATACGGCCTTAATCACTGTTGGTGCGTTTATGGCTGCAGCTTATAAAATTATTCCAGGCATTGTAAAAATCATAAACACCAGCGGCCAACTTCGGGCCTACGAGTTTTCCGTTTCTGACCTGGTGTTGAAAGACATAAAACAAGATGTAAATCCACTTTTGTCTTCTACCGGCATCCATTCCATCCAGCTAAAGAACATAAGCTTTCAATATAATGGGTTGTTCGTATTAGACAACTTTAGCTATTGCATACAAAAAAGCGATTTTATTGGTGTTACCGGCAAATCTGGGAGAGGCAAAACGACCTTGCTGAACATCTTGCTTGGTTTTCTGCAACCGGAAAAAGGCGAAATTTTGATCAATGATGTTGCAGTGAATGCTAAAGATATAAAGCACTATTGGCCATCGATTGCTTATGTGCGACAACAAACTTTTTTGATTCATGATACTGTATTGCGAAATATTACACTGGAGGAAGATGGACATCATCAACTTAATACAGAAGCAGCCTTACATATTTCGGGCTTGCAGGAACTGATAGCACAATACCCTGAAGGTGCGGCAAAAATGATCACTGAAAATGGCAAAAACATAAGCGGCGGACAACAGCAGCGGGTTGCATTGGCCAGAGCGGTTTATAAGAATGCTGATTTGATATTATTGGACGAGCCTTTTAATGAACTGGATGAAGCTTCGGAAGTTTTGATGCTGAAACATTTGCGGGATGCAGCAAAGAATGGTAAAATAGTCATCATGATCACACACGATAAGCAAAGTCTTTCCTATTGCAATAAAATTATTTCATTGGATGAATGATGAAAGTCAGACTTTAGTGATTCTAACCCCTGGGTTCGCAGCATCGGAAACAGATGACACATGCCTGCCCATGCAACAGTTTTTCATCAGGACATTAAAAAAAAGCTACCCACACGTTAATGTTATTGTGCTCAGTTTTCACTATCCTTATCGCAAAAGCGTTTATCAATTGTTCAACGCTACCATCATTAGCCTCAATGGAAGAAACAAAAGAGGCTTGTTCAAATTATTACTGAGGCAAAAAGCACTAAGCACACTTCGGCGAATTAAAAGTGAATATAAGATAACCGGCCTCTTAAGTTTTTGGTATAACGAATGTGCATTGGTGGGCAAAAGGTTTGCCAGAGAAAATGATATTAAACACTGTTGCTGGCTACTGGGCCAGGATGCCAGAAAAACGAATGAATATCCGGGACAGGTCGGTTTAAATGAAAACGAAATGATTGCTCTGTCCGACTTTCTGCAGGATGAATTTGAAAGAAATCACGGCGTCAAGCCTTTTGCGGTGGTACCACCAGCCGCTGATATAAGCCAACTTATTACTAAACAGGAAAGAGACATTGACCTGCTTGCTGCTGGCTCAATGATTCCGTTAAAACAATTTCATGTGTTTCTCGAAGTGGTTGTCGAAATAAAAAAAGTTTTCCCCAACGTAAGAACGGTATTGATTGGCGATGGCCCGGAAAAAGAGCACCTTGAAAATCTCGCAAAAACTCTTGGATTAGGAAAAAACATTCATTTTACCGGCCAGCTTGAACATAGTGACGTATTGCAACAAATGCAGAGAACAAAAATATTTTTGCATCCTTCTTCTTATGAAGGCTTTTCCGGTGTGTGCCAGGAGGCATTGGGTTGTGGGGTCCATGTAATAAGTTTTTGTAAAGCTATGCACAGCGAGATCGGGCAATGGCATATTGTACTTTCAAAAAAAGAAATGCAGGAAAAATCAATTGAGATTTTGCAAAGTGATAAAACCACATTTACTTCTACTACTCCTTATTGCATGGAAGATTCAGTAAAAAAAATAATGGAAGTGTTTAGAATTAAGTCATTTCAAAATTGATGAATTCATTGAGCAGAATCAAAATGCGTTCGCTTATGTATTTGGTTCGGAGTATTCAATCTTTTTGTTAAGAATATGATGATTACAAGATAAAACGCAACATAGAACCTGTCTGAAATATCAGGGTATAAAATGAATCGCAGCAAAAAAATACCCGGCAGGAGCAATATTACCAACTGGTCAAGCGGCATCTTTTTCCAATTAAAAGACTTGCCGAGGCTTAAAACAAGCAAAGCTATAAACAAAGCAAAGTAAGAATGATTCAATCCATTTATCAGGTGTTCGTACATTAATCTCCCATAACTTTCTAAGGAAAAATGTTCGCCTGATCCATAAGCAGGATGAAGGCGGTCAGCAAAATTGCTGTAGAAGAAAATATTCCAACCGTATTGCCTCGTCATAGCACTAATAAATATAAAGGTGGCAAAAAATGAAATCATCATAAACAAAATGGTGGAAAGCTGAACTTTGTTATGCCATTTTTTGCTGAAAAAAATGACACAAAGAACTAAAAAGCAGCTAAGAATATTGTCGAGCCTTGCAAAAACAGATAATAACATCAACATAAAAGCTTTTGCTAAAAAAGGTTTTTCAACAATGAAATAAAAAGCAGCAAACAGCAAAAAAGCTGACAAACAATCAGGCGAAGATGTTTTAGTGACTTCAGTTAACGGGGGCGAAACCATTACTAATAATGCAACTGAGAATGAAGCAGCTTGGCTTAAGTATTTACTTAACCAGTAAAATAACAAAAGGCCAATTAATAAATAAGAAAGTAGGGAAGGGATAACGGTAGCCTTAGGTAACCCGATTCCGGATTTATAAAATAAGTATATCAATGTTGTATAAAGCGGCTTTACAACGTAAAATGGCAGTTGGCTTTTGAAGGCCTCAACATTGTGATACATACTATTTCTATAAGCATGGGTGCTATCTGTAAGTTGCTGGTAGTTTTTAGCTGGTATATTTTCTTTGGCAAGCCGATAGGCCAGGTTATGTGCTTCTTTTGTGCTGTGATGATCCATTTTTAGTACCAAAGCGGTATAAGGCAGCAAATCCCAGTTGTAAAACGGCTCTTTATAACAATAAAAACCTGCAGACAAAATGCTAAAGAAATAAAGCGCTTTGAGGATGTACAACTTTTTTAGCATGCCTATTTTAATCAGGTAAAAATTGAAAAATATAGATGATGACCTGGGGTTACAAAGAGAAATTAATTCATTACTGTTTTAACAACTGCATAATTGCTTTTCCAATTTTTCTTACCGGAACCACGCTAAGCGGTCTGTATCTCCATGAAAGCAAAAATTGTTGTATCCCTCG
Source organism: Flavisolibacter sp. (assembly GCA_051955075.1). GTDB lineage: Bacteria > Bacteroidota > Bacteroidia > Chitinophagales > Chitinophagaceae > Flavisolibacter. The sequence goes on along the minus strand of JBQCHB010000449.1, from coordinate 2,508 downwards.
CCATCTTTCTAAATCTTTAAGATAATCTTCTCCAAAATTTATGTAAGATCTGAATAAGCAATCGGCAAAAACTTTCTTAGGAAGAGTAGTTTTATATGAACGGATCATTTTAAGTCCATCGTAATGTCTTTTTATGCGGTTTATTGTGCTATAACTTGAAGCATGCATCCTACGAAAAGATAACGGCTCGTAAAGAATAATTCCTTTAAAGTTTCTGGCCAGGTTTAAGATTAAACTTATGTGCGCAATGGGCTCTTCATCTTCCAGCGTTCCTGTGATTTGGAGACATTTTTTCTTAAAAGTCAAAGTTGACATTGTAACTGCAACTTCTGATTTAAAGAAAGGAATAAAAAGATCACCAAACCTGTTTCCGTTTCTTTCTTTATAAAAATAAACCAACGGTTTACCGGGTTGGCTGAATTCATATCCGCTTGTCAGGCAAAAGAATGCTTCAGGATAATTGTTAAAAGCGTCAACTTGTTTTTCCAATTTTGTTGAAGCCCAAAGATCATCAGAGTCTATAAAAGCAACAAGGTCGCCCTTGGCCATTTCCAACCCCTTGTTCCTGGCTTTTTCCATACCTATCCGTTCTTCCCTGCAATAATTTATTCGACTGTCATTTATCATATTGACAACTTCATCTGTATTGTCACTTGAGCCGTCATCTATTATCAACAACTCCCAATGCACATACGTTTGTCCTTGAATACTTTCAATTGTTTCAGCAATGTAATTTGCCCTGTTGTATGTTGGCATTACAATACTGATCAAAGGAGTAAAAGCATCATTCATAACAAAGCTGAATTTGACAAACAAGTTCTAATGATCTGCATAAATAAGGTTCTTGGCGTGTAAGGAATTTATCAAAGCAAAAGCTTTTTCAAAAACAAATTGCGGTGAATAACGCGTTATGCAATGATTGTCACCAAAGCGACATTCTTCAAGCATGCAATTTCCGCAAGGCAAATCGGACGAATGGAGTAGCAGGGTGTGTTTGCCAAGAGGCGTTGCACGATCGCTTCTTGTAGCGCCAAATAATGCTACCGTAGGAACGCCTGACACCCATGCCATATGCATCAATCCCGAATCTTCTGATAGTATCAATTCTATTTTCTGGATTATGGCAAAGGCTTGCACAGGCGTTGTTTTATTGACCAGGTTAATAAAACGCTTGCCGAAATGCTTTTTTAAATAATTTGCTTTTGCTGCAATAAAATTGACACCGATAGCAACGAACTGCGTTTCAGGAAATTGTTGCTGCCATAAGTCTGCAAATTCAATATAATTTTCCAGTGGCCAATTGCGGGTAACGAAGGCCCCGGCAGGATTTAATACTACAAGCTTGCTAACACCATCCCAACCATTTTCTTTAAGCAATTTCTCAATTTCTGTCTTTGACACTTTTAGTTTAAAATTTGAATCAGCACTGCACTTCCGCAGCCCAATTGCTTCAATAGCTAAACGTGTACAATCTCCGGCCGGCACTGCAGAAAAACGATCAAACTCTGACCATGCACCAGGCATAACAGACTTTCTCACCAGTTTGCTGATCTCGTTATTTTGAAGGTCAATTACAATGTCATATTGCCGAAAAAGTAGTTTCGGCAATAAAAAAAAAGTATGAGCAAGTTGCTTTTTAAAATTTCTTCCGCCGCCAATAGAATAAATGTTGTCAAATAACTGAAGGTGCTTTGGTATGGAGTCCACCTCTGCTCTCGTTAGTAAATCCAATCGTGTTTCCGGGGGGAATGTATTTCTTAAATTTTGCAAGTAGGGTAACGTGATTACTAAATCGCCCATGGCCTGTAAGCGAATCACCAATATACGCTTTGGCATATATTTCTTTTTCCACGCCTTGAATGGCATGTCTGGCAAAGTATTTAAAACGTTATTTGCTTGCATTGATAATCAGCGTTACGAAAAAAGCATGCTGCTCTATAATTTTTGAACGAATAGAACCTCTGCAAATTGGAAAAACGGAAATTCATCATTAGTGGTTGCTTTGAAAGAGACTGAGCGCAACCATTGCATCAAAAATGCTGGGGCAACCATTTGCCTTTAAATACGTTTATAATCAGAAGCATAAATGCTTTTGAACGGAGATGAGCAAAGTTTTATTATTTAACCCCCGAAGCGCCAACTATAAACCCCGTATTCCCAATTCTATTCTTTCAATAGCCGCATCTATTGAAGGAAAATTTGATTACGTAATTGTGGATGGCAATCTGGAGGAAGATCCGTGGGAGAAAATATTTTCCTACCTGGCCACAGGTCAATTTAATCATTTCGGTTGCACTTGCATGCCTGGCCCACAGCTAAAGCAGGCCATTCCCATTTCAAAAAAAATAAAAGAGCTGTTTCCAAATATTGTTATCACGTGGGGTGGATATTTTGCGTCGAATCAACCCCGTGTTGTTTTAAACTCCGGTTATATAGATTTTATTGTAAATGGCCCTGGTGATAAAACTTTTCCAGCTCTTTTAAACGCATTGAAGAACGGCACGCCTT
>JBQCHB010000448.1:0-2802 GCA_051955075.1 Flavisolibacter sp. | reverse complement strand
AGGAATATTTATTGTTGCTGGCAACAAATTGAGCCGTCAAACTTTTCCCTCGATTACGAACATAGCCAGCGAACGGATTTACAGGGCACAGGCTATTAATAACGACTGGATTGTATTAGGCACCGTACTTGGCGGCGGCTATATTATCAATAAAGAAGGCAAGCTCATTCAAACGCTCTCCCGCAAAGAAGGATTGCAGAACAATAATGTCCTCAGCATTTTCATGGATAGCTATAAAAACCTGTGGTTCGGGCTGGATAACGGTATTGATTTTATTGCCTTTAATAATGCCATTAAACACATTAACCCCGAAGGCGAAAACCAGGGGTCGGGATATGCTGTCACTATCTTTAAAGACCATTTATACCTCGGAACATCAAACGGTCTTTACCAGGCACCCATTCAGCCTGCCTCCGACCTCAGCTTCGTTAAGGGAAGTTTCGAGCCCGTTGCTAACAGCAAAGGCCAGGTGTGGAACCTCTCCGAAGTGAACGGCCACTTATTAATGGGGCACCACGAAGGCGCATTTACCATCGAAAATAATACGGCCAACTTACTGGAATCAGGAACCGGTTATTGGAACTTTTTACCTTTTTCCAACATCCTTCCCTCTGATCTTATGATAGCGGGAAATTATTACGGACTCGATTTTTTCCAGTTCAGCAACGGTACTTTTAAAAAAACAGCCGACCGCATCAACTTTGAATCGGCCCGATTTGTTACCATCGACAACCATAAAACTATCTGGGTAGCTCATCCCTATAAAGGCATTTATAAAATAACACTTAATGACTCAGGAAAAGCTACGGTAAAATTATATGCGGACAAAAGCGGCCTTTTTTCCATCAACAACAATTTCGTATTTAAGGTAAAGAACCATGTAGTTATCGCCACGGAAAAAGGTATTTACGAATATAATAGCGATAAAGACTCGTTCGAAGTTTCAGCTTATTTCAAAAACATCTTCAAAAGCAGCATCCGCTATTTAAAAGAAGACCCGGCCGGAAACATTTGGTTCATTCACGACAAAAACCTGGGCGTTGTAGATTTTTCAGGCGCCCGGCCCAAAGTAATTTATTTATCAGAGTTGAATAATAAAATGGTAAGTGGCTTCGAAAACATTTACCCCTATGATGGAAAGAATATCTTTTTAGGAGGAGAAAAAGGATTTTACCACATTAATTACGAGCAGTACAAAAAGAATAATTATCCTTTACAAGCCTATATTGGCGCCATTGCTACTATTGGAAAAGATAAGCGCCAGCTTTATGGCGGCTACGCTTTTGAAAATGGGACGAAGCAACCGCACGAATCTATAAATTATAATTCCAACTCACTGCATTTTGAGTATTCCTGCACCTTGTATGGCCAAAAAGAAAATATTGAATACAGCTATTATTTAAAAGGCTTTGATAAGGAGTGGTCGGAGTGGTCTAAAAAAACTGAAAAAGATTACACCAACTTGCCTGCAGGCACTTATACTTTTCAGGTAAAAGTGAGGAATAATTTAGGGAACGAATCTGCGGTAAAAAGTTATTCTTTCATTGTATTGCCGCCGTGGTACCAAAGCAACTGGGCTTATCTTATTTACTTTCTTTTATTATTTACAGCGATCTATCTTCTGTACAAATGGCAAAAGAAAAAGTTTTTAAAGCAACAGCACCGGTACGAAGAAGAAAGAAAACGTCTTCAGTATTTACATCAATTGCAGGTAGAAAAACACGGAGAAGAACAAAAGCAACTGCAATATTTACATCAGCTGGAATTAGAACGGAACGAAAAAGAAATCATCAGGTTACAGAATGAAAAATTAGAGGCTGAGATACAATTAAAAAATACAGAGCTGGCTTCCACTACACTAAACCTGATTCAAAAAGGCGAAATGCTGGTGAAAGTGAAAGAAGAATTTGTGCGCATGAAAAAAGTTGGCGAAGCTGATAAAGAGTCCGACGACTATAAAAAGATCATCCGCATGCTGGGCGAAGACAAGCTGAAAAAAAACTGGGAAGAATTTGCTGTACATTTTGATAAAGTACACAGCGATTTCCTGGTTTCTTTAAAAAGCCAATATCCTAACCTTACGCCAAGTGAACTTAAATTATGCGCCTACCTGCGGCTCAACCTTTCCAGCAAAGAAATAGCCCAGATCATGAACATTACCATCAAAAGTGTTGAGCTTGGCCGTTACCGGTTAAGAAAAAAACTACAGATACCTTCCGAAGTTAACCTCTTTAACTTTTTGCTTAATTTTCATTCGGAGCTTGAATAAAAAATTAATCGACATCAAAAACCTACTTATCCACTATTGTTTTGCCAAAAGGCATAAGAGAAATCTCTACCAGTTTAAAATGCTGCCTTGCAAAAGGAATACCGATGATGGTTATGAATAGCAGGAAGCCAAACACGATATGACCAATAGCGATCCATAAGCCGCCACAAAGGATCCATACAATATTTAGTAAAACAAATAAACAGCCACCTGAAGAAGCTGTACTTACTGCCATACGGCCAAAAGGCCACAACACAAAACCAGCCAGTTTGAAACATTGTAGTCCGAATGGTATGCCTATAATGGTGAGGCATAAAGCCAATCCGCCGATGCAATATCCAAGGGCACTAAATAAGCCGCCGAAGAGGAGCCAAATGATATTGCCGAGTGTGTTCATAATAGCTTTTTTCGATTGAGCTGCTAATTTGAAACAAATTTTTTGTTGTACAAATTTTGACAAAACATCTTTAACTGCAGCCTTATTAATCTTACTTCTGGCTTTAACAAATTCACAGAAAACTCCGAAGTCTTTG
>JBQCHB010000447.1:0-2839 GCA_051955075.1 Flavisolibacter sp. | reverse complement strand
ATACACTTAATGTTTCCATACGCAGTTAATGCGAAAATGTTTTTTCGGTTTTGCTTAAAATATATTGGTATGCCAGTTTTGTATAACCGGCTACTTCTTCCTTCACCCATTCTTCGTTTCTAGCCAGTTCTTCAGCCATGATGCTGGCCACTTGTGGAGCAATTCGAATACTTTCTTCTGCATCCAATAAAAGGGCACGGGTACGTCTTGACAAAACATCTTCAACTGTTCTTGCCATTTCATGTTGCACAGCCCAGCGTACCTGCATGCCATGGATCTTCAAACTTTCGCTAAGCCACTGGCCTGCACTGCCATTGATCTGCTGCTTCAAAAGCAAAGCATCACTTCCATAGAAGTAAAACGGATCACCCCAGCTTACATCGTTCATATAACCGTGAACGTGCATGCTGACAGTAGCCGATTTTTTTTGCTGCCATTTCAATTCTTTTTCAATGCGGTCAACCATGTCTTCGCCCATTTTGCGGTAAGTTGTCCATTTACCTCCCAAAATGGTGAAGAGTTTCGAAGGAGACACAATGATCTTATGGCTGCGTGAAATTTCCTTTGTCTTTTGATCACCGTGCTGCGGTGCAGCCAGTGGCCGCAAACCCGCAAATACACTGAGCACATCGCTGCGTTTGGGCTTTTTTGTAAAATAATCCGCGGCGGTTTCTAAAATAAAATTGATCTCTTTCTCAAGAGCTTTGGGTTCCAGCGAGGCTTCCTCAACAGGAGTGTCGGTAGTGCCTACGACTACTTTTTCGTGCCACGGTACAGCAAACAATACCCGGCCATCGCTGGTTTCAGGAATCATTAAGGCATGGCTGGACGGATAAAATTCCTTATCTAAAACCAGGTGCACGCCCTGGCTGGCACAAATGCTTTTAGGACTGGCAGGGTTATCCATGTGCAAAATATCATCTACAAAAACACCTGTGGCATTCACCACAGCCTTTGCGCTAATTTTATAACGGTTGCCCGTTTCCCTGTCTTCAACAATTACTCCGGCAATATTGCCGTCCTTATTTTTCAATAAGCCGCTGACCTTTGCATAATTAACAGCACAGCCGCCCTTTTCCAAAATGGTCTGGGCCAAATTGATGGCCAGTCTTGAATCATCAAACTGCCCATCATGATATAATACACCGCCCAGCAGATTTTTTGTTTTAATGCCGGGCAGGTTTTCCAATGTTTCTTTCCTTGAAATAAAAACCGAACGGCCTAAGGTTAATTTGCCCGAGATCCAGTCGTACATCTTCAGGCCAACGGTGTATTTGATCCTGTCCCAAAAATTATAGATAGGAATAATAAAGGTTTGATTTCTTACAAGGTGCGGGGCATTCCTGCAAAGAAGCCCTCTTTCAATACTTGCTTCGCGAACAAGGCCCACATTTCCCTGGGCCAAATAGCGAACACCTCCATGAACCAATTTTGTACTGCGACTTGATGTGCCTTTTGCAAAATCAGACTGCTCTATTAATAGGGTTTTATATCCACGGGAAATAGCATCCATAGCCACGCCCAAACCCGTAGCTCCTCCTCCAATTACTACCAGGTCCCACACAATGGCTGTATCGGCAAGTTGTTTAATCAACAAGGTTCTATCAATGATACTCTCCTTTCGAATCGCTTCTATCATCCTCATTTACGTTTCAATTAGTTTTAATTTTATTTATTTCGAAATAAAACGTAAGCAATTTTAACCTTTTTATTAGAACCCGAAAATAAATATCGAAACAATTTGAAAAATAGTTTTCCACAATTGTTGAAAAGCTTATAGCTTGTAAGAGCACAGGCAGGGCTCACTGTCAATAGTTATATTTGTATTTTAAAACACGCCCATGAGCAATCTTACCGACAGGCACCAGCATATTTTAACCAAATTAAAAAAGGAAGGAAATGTAAAGGTTCTGGATCTTTGTTCGGAATTGAATGTTTCATCTGTAACCATCCGAAAGGATTTGAAATTGCTCGAAGACAAGGAGCTTTTATTTCGTACACACGGTGGTGGTACTTTAAGTAACCCCTACACTGCTGACCGGCCGGTAAATGAAAAGGAAAAAATAAAATCAGGAGAAAAATCAAGTATTGGCGAAGCTGCTGCCAATCTCATAGAGGCTAACGATTGTATTCTTATTGCTTCAGGAACAACGGTGCTTTCACTTGCGAAAAATATTCGTCCGAAAGGAAATCTTACTGTGATCACAGCGGCTTTGAATGTGGCGATGGAACTGATCAACCATTCGGAAGTTGAGGTCATTCAATTGGGCGGCATCCTGCGCAAAAGCTCCTCATCCGTAACCGGGGCTTACGCAGAAAAAATATTGAACGACTTCTCCTGCAGCAAACTTTTTTTAGGCGTTGACGGAATTGACCTTGAATTTGGATTAACAACAACCAATATGATGGAAGCGCAATTAAATAAAAAGATGATCAGCGCCTCTCAAAAAACGATCGTACTGGCCGATTCAACCAAGTTTGGGAAAAGGGGCTTCGGAAAAATTTGCGGCTTGGAAGATATTGAGCAGGTGATCACTGATAATGGCATTTCAGACCACATGGTAGAAACGCTTAAAGGCATGGGAATAGAAGTGACGATTGTATAGCCAGCGTATAAGATGAGAAATGAAAAATAGTAAATCATATTTCTTAACACATCATCAAAAATAAAAAGCCTCCTTGCGGAGGCTTCAATTTTTTATTCGTTCAACAAGCTTAAAGTGTCTTCAATTTTTCCTGGTAGAAGGTTACTTTATCAGCTTGTTTTTTTGTTTGATAATAATCAATCAACTGGTTAATCACCTTGCGATAGTTCACTTTGTCCTGCATCTTCATATCG
>JBQCHB010000446.1:0-2512 GCA_051955075.1 Flavisolibacter sp. | reverse complement strand
AAAATCTTAATGGTAAAGTGGTTGAATGGATGGAAAAAGTGAGTGATGATCAGTACAAACGGATATAAAATACACTTCCGCTTCCGGAATAAAAGACCTTGTAAACTTAAATTTGCAAGGTTTTTTTTTTAATTAACTCTTCTTACTTCGCAATGCTGTTTATTTAGAAATAGCTTATTATCTTTTAAACGTAAATTTATTTCAAGAATAGTCAGGTATGAAAAGGATAATTTTTATAGCAGTTCTGTTATCAACCTTTTTTGTTCAGGCGCAAGAAGTTGCTTCACCAAATAAAAGTTTGCTTCTGAAATTTACACTGCAGGATGACGGAACGCCCAGCTATACGCTTACTTATAAAGGCAAATATGTTATCAAGCCAAGTAAGCTCGGTTTTGAACTGAAAGAAAAAAAATCTTTGTTGAATGATTTTATAATCACAGATACTGCGACATCATCTTTCGATGAAACCTGGATGCCCGTGTGGGGAGAAGTAAAAACAATCCGCAATCATTACAATGAACTAGCCGTAACATTAAATCAAAAAGAGACAGGCCATGTAATGATCATACGCTTTCGGGTTTTTGATGATGGCCTTGGATTTCGATACGAGTTTCCTGTTCAAAAAAACCTTACCTATTTCGTCATTAAAGAGGAGCGAACCGAATTTGCAATGGCGGGAGATCATACGGCCTTTTGGATACCCAGCGATTACGATACGCAGGAATATGATTATACAAGATCGAAGTTGTCGGAGATACGGGGCCTGATGGCAAAGTCCATTACAAGTAATTTATCACAAACATCTTTCTCTCCAACCGGGGTGCAAACTTCCTTGATGTTGAAGAGCGACGACGGCCTTTACATCAATTTACACGAGGCCGCCTTAATTAACTACCCCGCCATGCATTTGAATTTAGACGATAAGAATTTGATTTTTCAATCATGGTTAACGCCTGATGCAAGAGGTGATAAGGGTTATATGCAGGCGCCTTGCACTACACCCTGGAGAACGGTAATTGTCAGTGATAATGCCCGTGATATTTTGGCTTCCAGAATTACTTATAACTTAAATGAACCCTGTAAGATAAAAGATGTCTCCTGGATCAAGCCTATTAAATACGTTGGCGTTTGGTGGGAAATGATCACCGGTAAATCTACATGGGCTTATACCGATGATTATCCCTCTGTTCAATTGGGCATAACTGATTATCAAAAGGCAAGGCCAAATGGGCGGCATGGTGCCAACACAGCCAACGTAAAAAAATACATTGATTTTGCAGCCGCAAACGGTTTCGATGCTGTATTGGTTGAAGGTTGGAACATTGGCTGGGAAGACTGGTTTGGAAATTCAAAGGATTTTGTTTTTGATTTTGTTACACCTTATCCTGACTTTCATGTGCTGGAATTAAAAGATTATGCAAAATCGAAAGGGGTTAAGATCATCATGCATCACGAAACTTCAAGCTCTGTGCGTAATTATGAACGCCACATGGACACAGCCTATAAATTTATGAAGCAAAATGGGTACGATGCCGTAAAGAGCGGATATGTCGGACCCATTCTTCCAAGAGGTGAAAATCATTACAGTCAATGGATCGTGAATCACTATCAATATGCCGTTGAAAAGGCTGCACAATATCATATTATGGTGAATGCACACGAAGCTGTTCGCCCAACAGGTATTGCCCGTACTTATCCAAACCTTATCGGCAATGAATCGGCCAGGGGCACAGAGTACCAGGCATTTGGCGGCTCAAAGCCCAATCACGTAGCAGTACTTCCTTTTACAAGATTGATTGGAGGGCCTATGGATTATACGCCTGGCATTTTCGAGATGGATATCAGCAAACTTAACCCCGAAAACAAGTCTCATGTGAATAGTACGCTTGCTAACCAACTGGCATTATATGTAACGATGTACAGTCCTTTACAAATGGCCGCCGATCTTCCCGAAAACTACAACAGGTTTCCGGATGCTTTTCAATTTATAAAAGACGTTGCCGTTGATTGGGACGACAGTAAATACATTGAAGCTGAACCCGGAGAATATATTACAATTGCGAGGAAAGCAAAAGGAACGAACAAATGGTTTGTAGGAAGTGTTGGTGGAGAACGTTCACGTACTTCCAGAATTACTTTTGCTTTTTTAGATGCTGGCAAAAATTATGTAGCTACTATGTATGCAGACGCACCCAATGCAGATTACAAAACAAATCCGCAAGCATATATTATTCGCAAGTTTATTGTCAACAGTAAATCGAAACTGTCACAGTTTGTTGCTGCAGGCGGCGGCTATGCCATCAGCCTGGCAGAGGCGAATAGAGATCAGATGAAGGGTTTGAAAAAGTTATAATGTTGTTGAAAAGTCCTGCCAAAGCTCGACCGATTATTTTCCCAAAAAATCAAAAAAGAAATAGTGGCACTAATGTTTGTCAGCCTCTAACCCCCAAATTATTTATCTTCTCCGGTTTTAGCCTTTTCTCAGGAAGGCTTTTTGCCGGCCATTTGTCAG
>JBQCHB010000445.1:0-10104 GCA_051955075.1 Flavisolibacter sp. | reverse complement strand
GGAAACTGGGCATAGCCTAAAATATCGCCGCCGCTATCGTCAATGCCAACCCAAAGATTTAAATAAGCATTAGGGTCCCACTGATCAAGTCCGCCCATGGAAGCATATTTTATTGGATCCTTTTCAGATTCACTGGCAACGGAACCAACGCTGCTTATTCTTCTTTCGATGCCTGAAGTTGGCTGTCCGCCAGGTGTTCTTTTAGCAAGGCAAAACTGAATTTGGCTATGGCCTCTTCTTGCTAAAAATGGCACCGACGCGTTGGTGCTGTCTGGATTCAGGCCAGAAAAGTCAAGATTGAGACGGTCAATTTGCGCTTGTACATCGGCGTCTGTAACCATAAAAGGGTTAGGTAATACGATATGCACTACCACGGGAACGGTAACTGTAGATGTAAGCCTATAGGTAGAAAGCACAGGTGTTGATGGCGTTGGTGCTTTTTGTCTGGTACCACTTCTTGTCAGCAGGTTCATTTGGTTTAATTTCTCCGCCCGCTGCATGGTAAAGCATCTTGTTACAGACCGTCCTGGAGTTTTTTGAGCACCTGTTTCAGTACACAGAAAAACAGCAAGCGTAGCAACAAATACCTGCAAATAAAGATTTTTCAAAACAGGGTGGTTTAATAAAACGCCAAAATTCAATCAAACAATAATACTCAATTCTTAGCGATGTAAGAAAATAAAGATAAAGGCAGAGTTGGGCGCAAACATGGTTTTATAGCCTTAAAACATTTTTTTTGAAACAATGAACACTTTGTGAAAAAAGCTATCTTTCGCTTTTGAACGATTGCTTTGTAAATTCTTTTGCTGCAATGGGTTCAACTGATTTATTTTAACCAATAAATTTTACAACAAAACGACTAGGGTAATGAATATTAAGTTTCGTCTTATTCTCATGAATTTTTTGCAGTTCTTTGTTTGGGGCTCATGGTTAATTACCATCGGAGCTTTTTGGTTTCAATACAAGAACTGGGCACCTGATGATTTTGGTGCCATCTTTTCTACCATGGGCATTGCTTCTTTATTCATGCCTTCCATTGCAGGTTATATTGCTGATAAATATATTAATGCAGAGAAGCTTTACGGCATTTTTCATATATGCGGCGGCATTGTCCTTTTTTGTTTGCCTATGGTGGGTGCGCCTAAATGGTTCTTTTGGGTGCTGCTGTTAAACATGATATTTTACATGCCCACAATTGCGTTATCAAACGCTGTGGCTTATGCAGCATTGAAAAGGAGCGGGGCTAATGTGGTGAAAGTGTTTCCTCCAATACGGGTGTGGGGCACCGTTGGTTTTATCGTGGCTTTATGGGTAGTGAGCCTGCTGCATTTTGAAACATCACCCAATCAATTTTATGTGGCTTCGGCAGCGGCTATTTTGCTGGGCCTCTATTCTTTTACGCTACCACCTTCACCACCACAGTATAAAAGGGCTAAGCACGGTGAGAATACGCAATCTGCCTTGTCACTTAATGCCTTTGCGCTTTTTAAAAACTATAAGATGGCGATGTTTTTCATTTTCGCTATGCTGTTAGGGGCTGCGCTACAGTTGACCAATGCTTATGGCGATACTTTTTTACACGACTTTGCCAGCAACCCGGCTTACAGCGGTACAACAACGGTAAAATATCCGGCCATTATTATGTCCATTTCGCAGATATCTGAAACCTTGTTCATTCTTGCCATTCCTTTCTTTTTACGCCGCTTTGGAATTAAGCAGGTAATGTTAATTAGCATGATTGCATGGGTGCTTCGTTTTGGATTGTTTGCCTATGGCAACCCTGGAGACGGGTTGTGGATGATCATTTTATCCTGCATTGTGTATGGCATGGCCTTCGACTTTTTTAATATATCGGGTTCTTTGTTTGTGGAAACAGAAACAAACCATTCTATAAGAGCCAGTGCACAGGGATTGTTTATGATGATGACCAATGGCGTTGGCGCTGTGTTAGGAAGTCTGATCAGTGGACTTGTAATTAAGCATTATTTTACCAATACTAATGGCAGTAAGGACTGGCATGGCATCTGGATCAGCTTTGCCTTGTATTCATTAGTGGTGGCTATTCTTTTCTTGATTCTTTTTAAACACAAGCACAAGGTAAACGAGAATGAGATGAGCGAAGCAGAGGCTTTAGAGATGACACCACATTAACGATTAATATAGAATATTAAAAAACCCGATAGCTGCTATCGGGTTTTTTTTTATACAGGGTTAATTAACTCAAATGCGCTTCAATCTTTTTTACAAAATTGCCCTTGGGTTGGGCGCCAACTAATTTGTCAACCACCTGGCCATTTTTGATAAACAAAATAGCAGGGATAGAAGTGATGCCATAGTTCATGCTCACCTGCGGGTTTTCGTCAACATTGACTTTACCTACGTTTACCTTGCCGGAATATTCTTTTGACAACTCGTCAATAACTGGACCGATAGCACGGCAAGGGCCGCACCATTCTGCCCAAAAGTCAACTACAGTTAATTTATCTGAGCTTAAAACTTCAGTTTGAAAATTAGAGTCTGTGAATGCTTGTGCCATATTTTTTGTTTTAAAATAATCAAATGATATTTTGAACCTGCAAATTTAACTCCAACAGTTTAAAAATGCACAGTTGGCAGTTGATGAATGACAGATGACAGAATAATGACTATCCTTTTAATCTATATCAGGTAGCAACTTGCTGTCAACTATCATCTACCAATTATCATCTATACTGCCGTCACCTGTACCTCAATCTCCGGCTTAGTTTGCAAATAATGGATCAAATCGGTATTCATTTCCAAACCATTGTCTAATGTAACCAGGTTGGCTCTTAAGTTGGATTTTGGTTCTGACAGAATTACTCTTAATGACGACTTGCCCGGATATTTTTTGATGTTGTCTTCTAAAAAATCAATCATGTCTTTTTGCACATTGCGCACATCAATCTCTAATTGAACTTGTTTTGTTAACTGTCGTTTAACATTTTCGGCCAAAGCAATACTACTTACCTTAAACTCATATTCAGTTTTATATTGGCGTTGCCTGAACGCACCAACGATCATGACTGCATGACCATTTTGCAGATAAGCATTGTAGCGAACGTAATCATCACCGAACAAAACAATTTCAGTTTTGCCTGAGTAATCTTCTAAAACAAATGAACCGAATTTATTTCCTTGTCTTGAGATGCGGTGATTGGCAGCAGAAACCAAACACAATAATTTATAGGTTTTGCCCTGACTGGCCAGCGTTTGCGATTCTTTTATTTCATTAAAATCCTGCACACTAGTAATACCGTAATGTTGAATTTCGAATTTATAGTGATCGAGTGGATGACCACTTAAATAAATGCCGGTTACTTCTTTTTCTTTATCTAATTGCTCGGTTAGCGACCACTGTGGACAATTAGGAATTTGTGGCGGCCTGATGTCGAGTACTGTAGGCAAATCGCCAAACAAAGTGTTGGTAGTGTTTACGGTTTGTGCCTGGACAACGTTTCCAAATTTTGTGATTTTTTCAAGGCCCGTTTGTGTTTCTCCATCCGGAATGTTGAAATATTGTGCCCGGTGCAATTGTGGAAAATCATCAAACGCACCAGCAAAAACCAAGCTCTCCAAAGTTCTTTTATTTACGGCTCGTTGATTCACTCTTTTAATAAAATCAAACGGGTCTTTATAACGGCCGTCTTTTTTGCGTTCGGTAATAATGTTTTCAATAGCGTTTTCCCCAACGCCTTTCAATCCGCCCAAACCAAAACGAATTTGCCCTTCATCATTTACGGCAAAACCTTTGTGCGATTCGTTGATGTCTGGCCCCAATACTTTTATGCCCATACGTTTACATTCTTCCATAAAGAAGGTGAGCTTTTCAATGGCATTAGCATGGTTCAAAACTGCCGACATATATTCGGCGGGATAGTGGGCTTTTAAATAGGCTGTCTGATACGCTACATAAGCATAACAGGTGGAGTGTGATTTGTTGAAGGCGTACTGGGCAAAAGCCTCCCAGTCGGTCCATACTTTTTCCAGAATGTCTTTTCTATGGCCATTGGAGGTAGCACCGTCGATGAATTTGCTTTTCATCTTGTCCAGCGTCTTCCGGTCTTTTTTACCCATGGCCTTACGCAATACATCCGCATCTCCTTTAGAAAAGTTGGCCAGCTTTTGCGCCAGCAGCATCACCTGCTCCTGGTACACGGTAATACCATAAGTTTCCTTTAGGTATTCTTCCATTTCTTCCAGGTCATACTTTACTTCTTCGCGGCCATGTTTACGGTCCACATATTGGGGGATGTAAGCCATGGGGCCCGGACGGTACAAGGCGTTCATGGCAATGAGGTCAGCGAATTGGTCGGGCTTCAGTTCTTTCAAATACTTCTGCATGCCCGGACTTTCAAACTGGAAAGTAGCAATGGTATCGCCGCGTTGATAGAGCTCGTAAGTTTTTTCATCATCCAATGGAATCGCATCAATATCTATATCTACGCCGTGATTTTCTTTGATCATTTTCAGCGCATCTCGGATGATGGAAAGGGTTTTCAATCCCAAAAAGTCCATCTTGATTACACCAGAATCTTCAATGATGCTGCCTTCAATTTGCGTGATGCAAAGGTCAGTTTCTTTGGAACCAAATACAGGAATAAGTTCTGTCAGATCTTTCGGCGCAATGATGATACCTGCTGCGTGAATACCCGTATTCCGAACTGAACCTTCCAGGCGTTCGGCAATGTGCAGTACATCACTTTGCAAGCCCTTGCTGTTATATATCTCACGAAGACGTTTGGCATTTTCCACATCGTCGCTGCTATAATCTTCTTCCAAAGGTTTTTCACCTTCCTTAGCCGTAAGTGGTGCATGCAGCATACGTTGGAGCTTAGTGCCCGGCCTGTCTGAAACCAACTTGGCTAAAGCATTAGATTCGGGCAGGGGCAAATCCATAACACGGGCCACATCCTTAATGCTCATTTTAGCGGCCATAGTACCATAGGTAACAATTTGTGCTACCTGGTTCTTACCGTATTTCTGCACCACATAATCGATTACTTTTTGGCGGCCTTCATCATCAAAGTCCGTATCAATATCGGGCATTGATTTACGGTCGGGATTCAAAAACCTTTCAAAAAGCAAATTGTATTTAATGGGATCAATATTGGTAATGCCGATGCAATAGGCTACTACGCTGCCCGCTGCCGAGCCACGGCCGGGACCAACAAACACACCCAACTCACGACCGGCTTTGATAAAGTCACTTACAATCAAAAAGTAACCGGCAAAGCCCATGGTTTTGATGGTGAATAATTCAAAATCTATACGCTCCCGTATTTCTTCCGTGATCTCAGAATAGCGCTGCCTTGCACCTTCGTAAGTAAGATAATGCAGGTATTCCCATTGATTCAGGTTAGAATCATCATGCGTTTGGAATTCTTTGGGCAGCGGAAAGGCAGGAAGGAGAATGTCTCTTTTCAGATTCAATAGCTGAACCTTATCAACAATTTCGTTGGTATTGTCAATGGCTTCGGGCAGATCTTTAAATCTGTCAACCATTTCTGCGGTCTTCTTGAAATAGAACTGGTCGTTAGGGAAAGCAAAACGCTTATCCTTCATGCTTACATCATCGTCGGCAAATTCGCGAAGGGCAGGAGTGGATACTTTTTCACCTGTATTGATGCAAAGCAAAATATCGTGGGCATTAAAATCTTCCACATCCACATAATGCGAATCGTTGGAAGCAATGATTTTTACGCCGTGCTTACGGGCAAATTTGATGAGGACCTCGTTCACCTTGTCCTGCTCGGCCATACCATGCCGCTGAAACTCTACATAATAATCCTCTCCGAACAAATCAAGCCACCACTTAAACTCTGCTTCAGCCTCAGTCTCAGTTTTACGCATGATAGCTTGCGGCACCATGGCACCAAGACAGCAAGTTGTGGCAATCAGACCTTCGTGGTACTGTTCAATGAGTGCTTTATCAATTCTTGGATATTTGCCATACAAACCTTCCAGGTAGCCAAGCGAAGTAAGCTTTACCAGATTGCGGTAACCCACTTCGTTTTTGGCTAAAAGAATTTGGTGGAAACGTTGGTCTTTATCATCTTTTGAAAAAGATTTGCGATGCCTGTCGGCGGCCACATAAAACTCGCAGCCCACGATAGGCTTTACCTTGGGCTGGCCGTTCTCATCTAAATTTTTATACGCATGCGAAACAAATTCGAAAACACCAAACATATTTCCATGATCCGAGATAGCCAAAGCGGGCATTCCGTCGGCTATGGCTTTTTTGTAAAGACCGGAAATAGAAGCGGCGCCATCTAAAAGCGAATATTGTGTATGTACGTGTAAATGAGAAAATTTCATAGTCTTACTCCTCTTGATCTGCATCAAATTACTTGAATCCAGAAGCTTTATGCTGCAAGTTGGCAATAATTCTTAACAGTAATCGTTGAGAGTATTCCACATTTGTGGGAAAAACCCCTATTTTCGTAAACCATCCAGTGTAGACCTAATTAAAGCCACATGATTAAAACCATCCTCTCCACAGTCACCATTCTCTTCCTTCTGGGAGTTTCTAATCCTGTTACAGCACAAGCAAAACAAGTTAGTTCAAATAGTTCTAAAGCAGATGTTAAGTTCCTGGATGATATTACAGTAGATGTTGCACCCTTCCAGGCTACGGCTGAACCCACCAATTCTAAAACGGCCAGGGAAACTGCTGTAAACAAAAACAATTTAATCGCATTTACAAAGCCTACTATTGAAGAGGCCGATAAACTTCAATTTAAGTATTCCCTGATCATGGATACGGAGGTTGAAATGCTAAAAAACATCAGTCTGCTTAAAATTATTGATGATTGGTTTGGAACAAGGTACCGCTTAGGTGGCACTACAAAAGCCGGTATCGATTGCTCGGCTTTCATGCAGGTTCTTTTTACTTCTTTATATGGAATAGCCTTACCAAGAACAGCAAGAGAACAATATAATGCAAGCCGCAAAATTTCACGCACCGAACTAAAGGAAGGTGATCTTGTTTTTTTCAACACCATTGGCGGAGTTTCACACGTGGGCATGTATATTCAAAACAATAAGTTTGTTCATGCTTCTTCATCAGGCGTTACTATCAGTGATCTTTTTGACGAATACTGGGTAAAACGTTTTATTGGCGCCGGCCGGGTAGAAGATGCCCAACCCCAATCAGAAATTTTAATTTCCAAGCTTTAGTTTTTTCTTCAACGTACTCATTACCGGTTGCAGATCAGGCGACAGTTTGAGCCAGGACATACCTGCAATAAATAAAAGAAGGAAAAGGCTGCTTCTTAAAAATATCCACTGAATTCCCTGGTATTTATCGAACAGCACAAAACAGCTGTAGAAACATACACTGCTAAGCAAAATAGTATAAAGTGACTTGCGTGTGAAAGGCTGCATCCTGAACCTTTTCCATAAAAACAAATAGCGGATAAAATTGTAAACGGTAAATGAAATGAGGTTGGAAATAGCCGGGCCTGTAATGCCTAAATAACGTGTAAGTTGCCAGTTAAGTGGCAGCATCAGCGCCAGCAGGATGATACCACAAATAAATTCAAAACGCCAGAAAGTGGATGTGCCGATAATTTGAGAGCTTACGCCTGTGCCCATATCAATGATGCGTGTAAGGCCTAGAAAAAAGAAAGCCCACTTAGCCGCCAAATAATCGTGCTGCAGATGAAAAGTATAAATGCCATCTTCAAAATTCAACCAGATCAAACAAAACATGGCAGTGGCAAAGACAAGTTGATTGATAGAGGAGCGATGATAGACCCTATTGATGTTTGCATAATTTTTTTCTTTCCATGCCTGGGATAATGGACCAACTGATGCAGAAACCACGGCTCGCTGCGGCGCCTGTATAAGACTTGAAATATTTTGAGCCAAAAGAAAAGGCGCTAAGGCGGCAATTCCATTGGGCAACACAGCTGCAATAATAATGGTGTCGAATACGCTGGCTATAATAAATACCAGGTTGCCGCTCCACACGAAAGAACCCAGGATCAATATTTTTGAACGGAACTTTTTAGTGACACGGCTAACAGAAAAATTAAAATGAAGCTGTCCTTTCTTTTTAAAATAAAAAAGAAAAATAAGAACAACGGCTATGTAGAAAAAAGAATAAATGCCAATAAAGGTTTTAAAATCTTTAATAAGGTGAAAAGTGGCAAGCACAATTAATATGGTAACAAAAAAACGGAACAGCACCTCTTTTAAAAAATTGCTTAACGAAGACCGGCGGTGTTGCCAGGCATAAGCTTCCAATACCATGAAAATAGTATAGCCAAACCCAAATGGGAAGGTCCAGTAATAGTATTGTACCAGTTGGGGAGAGTTGTTGAAAATTTTGTCAACAAGTATATTTTTAAAAGCAATGCCCGCTACCAAAACAAACAAAAAACCGATGCAGGGAATAAGTAAAGCCCACGCAAGTTGGTCGTTCTCCTTATCTTTTAAATGCGATTTGTAATAGGGAAAGAATTTGCTGATGTAAGCCGGTACGCCCAGGCTTGCCACAGCATACATAATATTGGCAAAAGCAACAAAAGTTCCGGTGAGGCCATATTCTTCTTTGGTAAGGCCGCCTTCTCTTGTAAAAAGATAGGTGTTAAAAAAGCCAAGCGCAAAACCAAAATATACAATAACAGATGAAATAATACTTTGCCTGCGGATGGTGCTCATGGCAGTAAAAATAATTCAGAACCATGATTTGGGAAGATTAAAAAGATTATCCGAAATAAAAGAGCCTTCACTGATGGAAGGCTCTTTGCATATAATGCAGATTTTAATCTTGGTTCTCTGTTTTGATATAGAAGTTCTTATCAACCGCCACATTGCTAAAATCCTTTCCTTCCAATTTTATTTTTTGTTCCGATGTAGTTGGATGAATCCACTGGCCGTTGGTTAATTTGACAGGCATATTGAATCCGTCAATGCAATTGCTCCACTGGAATTTTATTTTATCGCCATCGGCTTTTAATTTCAAAACAGGAATCTGCGGAGTTCTTAAATATTGATCAAACACTTTGCTTAAATCCTTCCCGCTTTTTTGAGAGATGTAATCTTCCACTTGTTTTGATGTAACCGTTTGATGGTAAAAGTCTTTGTTCAGCCCTCTCAATATCTGCCTGAACTTTTCATCGTCATTAATTATCTGCCTGATGGTGTGAATTAAATTGGCGCCTTTATAATACATGTCGCCGCTGCCTTCCTGGTTTACGCCATACGGTCCTATGATAGGTTTATCATTGGCAATATTTTTCCTTAATCCTTGTAGATATTCATCTGCTGCCTGCTTACCATAATAATACTCGGTAAATAAAGTTTCGGAGTAATCAGTGAAGCCTTCGTGCACCCACATGTCAGCAATATCTTTTGTGGTGATATTGTTGGCAAACCATTCGTGGCCGCTTTCATGTACAATAATATAGTCCCATTTCAATCCCCAGCCTGTGCCTGAAAGGTCTCTGCCTAAATAACCATTTTCAAAACGATTGCCATAGGCCACGGCGCTTTGATGTTCCATGCCCAAATGGGGGGCCTGCACAAGTTTGTAGCCATCTTCATAAAAGGGATAAGGCCCAAACCAGTATTCAAAAGCACGAAGCATGAGCTTCACCTGCTCGAATTGTTTTTTGGCTTTTTCTAATTCATAATCCAGCACCCAATAATTCAAATCCAGTTTTCCTTTTTCTCCCATTAATGTATCGCTCCAACTTACGTATTTGCCAATGTAGGGAATGATGTTATAATTATTAATTGGTGATGTCACTGCCCATGTATAAGAAATTGTTCCGTTAGACGAGACTTTATTTTTCAATCTTCCATTGCCAACTGCCACCAAAGAATCGGGAACATTTATGGTTAACGAAGCGCCATTATCGGGTTCATCACTTTGATGGTCTTTACACGGATACCAAACGGAAGCGCCAAGGCCCTGGCAGGCAACACTCATCCATTGATGGCCCCTTGCATCTCTTGTAAAAATCCATCCGCCATCCCAGGGCGCATGCACGGCCACCTTCGGGTTGCCATGATAAGCTATGGTTATGGATTGAACAGAGTTGACTGCGGCCTTTGGCAAAGGAACATGCCAAACAT
>JBQCHB010000444.1:0-9206 GCA_051955075.1 Flavisolibacter sp. | reverse complement strand
CGCAAAACTGTATCATTCAAAAAAAGGTGCAATACGCGTCCGCCATTGAAACGCCTGGTGAAAATGCCAAGGCCGAAATACGCTTGTTCTATTTTTGGGAAACTGGCGCAGTAAAACCCGTTGCAGCCAATAACCTTTCACGATTGAGCAAAGGCAAGATGGTGGGTGTACGCTACAACAAAGACAAAGATTGGGTTGGCGGCAGCTTTTGCCTTTTTGAAAAATAAATTCGACCTGTTTCGGTAATTAATCTATTTTGTGTTTAGACAAGACTAAATTTTATTTAAAGGCTGGCTAAACATGCGAAAATATATCTTCCTCGTCTGTGTTATTTACTTTGGCTTAACAGCTAAAGCGCAGTTAACAGAAAAAATTGAAACCGATCGCCCCGACCAAACAGAGAGTCCCTACACGGTTCCTAAAAAGTGGTTTCAGTCAGAGATTGGTTTTGCCATTGAGAATGACAAAAGCGGAGGCAAAGCCTTTGTTCATCCGACCATGCTCCATAAATATGGTTTGAGCAAACATTTCGAATTACGCCTCATTACGGAGTTTGTTTCATTTCAAACGCCTGTTATCATTCCACAAGGCAATGAGATTGTTAGCGGCCTGCAACCAATTGAGGTTGGTGGCAAGCTTGCCCTGCTCGAAGAAAAAGGAGCAAGACCAAAAACTTCGGTCATCTTTCACACTGCTATACCCAAAGCTGCCTCTAAAAAATTTCAGCAAACCAACTGGGCTCCTGATTTCAGGCTTACCATGCAAAACACTTTGTCTGAAATTATTTCTTTGGGTTATAACCTTGGCATGGAATGGTATGGTGAAGAAGGAACAAAACCATCATTTATTTATACAGTAGCGCCGGGATTTAATGTAAGTGAGAAATGGTATGCTTACATTGAAATGTTTGGCTTTCTTAATCCTGACAATCATCCACAGCATAGTGTCGATGGCGGCATTGCTTATAATTTTTCCAACAATTCAAAGATTGATCTATCGGGCGGCTTTGGCATTACTTCTCACACTTCGTTAAAAAATTATGTGGCGATTGGATTTTCATTTCGTCTTCCAGTGAGCAACAAGAGTGAAAAATGAAAATAACAAAGCAAGCATAAGTTCTAACCGGTTAATAAAAAACCGGCAACAAATATTCTAATAATGAAACAAGCCTCTTTAACAGAGGCTTGTTTCATTATAGTTCTAAATGAGATCATGCTTTCTTGCAGCAGTCTTTTGTGGCGCAACCACTGTCTTTGCAGCAGCTCATGTCTTTTGCGCATTTGCCGTCTTTCATGCATTTGCTTTCTGTACATTTAGCATCATCGCAGCAGGACTTTGCAGCAGTGTTGGCTGATGTTCTTTCATATTGACAGCAACCATCTAAACCATTGTAGGCTTCGTCTGTTGCTTTATAATCCGGTGTATCGTAACCAACTGCGGCAATAGCCTGTTCAATTTTCGCCTTATTGGATGAAGCGTTGTTATATTTTACAACAAGTTCTTTAGAATCTACATTCCACACTGCATAAAAGGCACCAGCTGATTTAGCGGCCTTTTCAATTTTCTTTTTGCAGGAACCACACTCGCCTGATACATTGAACCTTTCGGTTTTTGTTTGCGCCAATGCTACAGAAGAAAATGAAACGAATAAAAATGACAATAAAAATATTTGAAGCGTTTTCATGATTGTTAATTTGAAAATGAGAAAATTTGAGAATTTAAATTGAAGCTGTACACGACAACCTGATCTCATATTCTAAAAACGCGGTTCTGCAGGTAAGTATCCTGTTCACCTAATGGAGGTGGATGAACCACTGGGTCATTTCTTTCAATGAAATTATAAAAAGGAGCAATTAAATATTCGGTAGTTACCAATGCTGCCACCGGCAAAGAGAAATGCGGAACCACTATTTGTGGCGCCGTATGCGATAGCTGCAGTTTCACCACTTTCACATCGTCGCGGCAGCAATGACCATCTTTATGCATGCCACAGTAATCGCATTTATCCGATTTACTGTTGCCGATCTCCGCCGAGGTCAAACGATCCATACAATAATGAAGGCTCACCACGAAACCCGTGCTTACCGTGAAATACACCAGGAGCAATATGGCTGCGAGGGCTTTTTTCATTTGCCGGTTAAAGATAAGTTGCGCCGCTGAAAAGTGGAAATACCGGTAAGTTAAAATGACCAAAGCTGATATATATCATCTAAACTCCAGAAAATGCAATCATAAGTTTGTAATCGGGCCTACAATTTCATATAGGCCCGACGCTTCTTGCACTTTCAATCATATGCTTCCACCGGCCATATGAACACGTCTTTAATTGACAAAAGCCGTTTTGCCAAATCTCTTATTATCGCTTTTCTCAGCTTTATGTGTTCTACAAAGGTTTCCTCTAACAAGTAAAAGCATTGAGCTTCTGACTCAACCCGGTGTAATTTTTTTACAATTTGAAATGAAATTTCGCAATATGTGGGATACTGCTTTTTGGAATTTTTAAAAATGCAATAATCCATCAGCAACCACCGAATACGCCAATAGGCTGATATATAATCGGCTGCCTGCTGGCTGGTAAGAGACAATTGCTCTTCAAAAAATTTTTCGTTGTACATTTTTCAGATTTAAGGTTAGCGCAGCATCTGAAAGGCAGGCAATAAAATCCCGAACACTTTCGTGTTGCGCAAAAAATTGATTAAATCTGAAGGGTTTGAAACCTAAGTGTAGTAGCCGAAAGAAATGAATGAAGTGCGTTTCATTACATTAAAAATAGTGCATTGCGTAATGCCAGCAAAAGATAACACAGAATATAGCTCAGAAAGACGCAAATATGAACGCATTTATCACACTCAACCCGCAAAGCTCAGCCCTAATTAATAAACGGCCAGTAAATACCGAAACGTGTAATTAATCCAGGCGTGGGGTAACCCGGCGCTGCAAAATTATTGTTGGTAAATCCAAAGCCATTGCGAACATCGGCCGTATTCAGGTTTTCGAAACGCAGAAAAGCCCTGAAGCTGCGGATGCGCATATGCAGGTAACCGTCTATCCGCGGCAGGTTGTTAATGGTTATGGAATCCTGGTAAAAAAACTGTCCCAGAACCGGCGAGAAATTATCGGCTTTGTAAGGCGTGTTATAACGCAGCTCTACTCCAAAAGCAATGTTCAAATTCTTTAAACCCAATTTACCTTCATAGCCAAAACGGTTTCGGGTATAAAAGGTTGGAATATTCAAATTAGCTGTCCCCGTTTTTTGCTGTACATAGGCTTCGGCATGCCATTTCCAAAAGCGGCCAATGCTGAATGTTTTAGCGGCATTAATACGCAGCACATTGAACAAAGTAGCTTCCTGCTGCAGCTTGTAAAAATCGGTGAGGTATAAATAATTACTGATCAGATAATAGTCGGCGCTTAACTGCAATTTTAATTTGGGCATCCATACAGAGCCAAAAAAGTGTGTCGTGTTTTCCTTGCCAAATGATTTGGCCGGATCATCCAAATAAAAATTGCTTGACGTGTTGTAAATAAAAGGCGGCGTACGGTTTATATTTTCAAAACCCAATTGCAGGCTACCCACTCTAGGATTGATCAACCGCTGCAGGCTGGCATAAGCATGATAATCGCCCATGTTATAGCCGTTCAAATACAAACGGCCAAAAGCATTGATATCCCATTTTTGATTTTTACTACGGTTCCGATATTCGCCATGGCCCGCCATGTTATATAACGAACGCGATGTTTTTACATCACCTTTCAATAGTTGCACTTCCAATCCCAGTTTTATAAACTGCTGCAGATTGTTGGCATCGGGGAACTGGTAAATAGAAAAGTCATTACTGATCTCATGCCATTGATCACGAAAGGAAACTGCGCTATCGTTTGATGCCGGTAATTTAAAGTTATAACGGCTGGCGTAATAAGCCGAATCCGGCTGATTGGTTCCGCTTGGAATATCCTGGAAAGCATAACTGTATTTTCCATAATTGAACGTATGTTCAAAACGCACCCGCGGGTAAAACAATGGAATAACAGTAGAATCGGTTACCAATGAATCTTTGCGGCCAAAATCGTATTGCTGGCGCAGGTAATAATTAGTTTCCTTGTAAATGTTGCCGGTGTTGATGGAGCTGCTGAAAAAGTTAGCCGCATTGGAATATCTTGGATCGCCGCCTATAAAACTGGGAATGGTAAACCGGTCGGTTGAATAAACCGGGTCGTTCAAATAATCTTTGTCATTCAATATGCCGCCGCTTTGTTCCGATTGCAGCTTATTGGAAAGAATGATAAAATAATTGTTGTACCGCTTGGAAGGAGATTGGTACCAGGAAGTAATGCTGTAGTTATTATGACTGGTTTTTTGATTACGGAATACTCCCGGCGCACTAATAAGGCGATAGTGCAAACCGATGTTCCAGTAAGGCTTGAAATTTTGTGTGTGTTGCAATTCTATGATCTGCTCTGCCTTGCTTGCAATTTCATAAGCCAGTTCGGTATAAGGTTTTGTAGTATTGAAAAATGGAATCGTTTCCAGTTTCCACTTATATACATCAAAAGCATGAAAGCCCGGATCGAAGCCAGCTTTCAATTGCGGATTAAATAAAATAGACTTTGTGGCAGAGCCGGTATTGCCTAAATAAATATGCGTGGCGGGAATGGGAAACCGTGTTGTAAAATCAAGAATGGATGAATCGAGTTTGCGAGCCCCGCTTGAATCTTTATAATAGAAACGGATGGTGATGCTATCTTCTTCCTTCACCCTGCTTCTCAGGCTATCGCCGGTAGAACCACTTTGCCCGGACAGGTTACCAATGCGATTGCTAATACCTTGTAATATGTTGCCTCTTTGCGCCAACAAACTTGTTGAAACAAAAGAAATGATCAATAAAAAAGCAATTCTATGAACGATGGTATTTTTCAAGTCATCCATTAATTTAAGGAAGCGATCAGTTCACGGAAAATGGCTGAAAATTTTGGTTCGGCATCTTTAGCTGCCTGTAACACTTCTTCATGCGTAATAATATTGTCCTCCTCACGAATACCAATATCGGTGATCACACTCATAGCAAAAACATCCATACCGCAATGCACGGCTGCAATTACTTCCTGCACCGTGCTCATACCTACAGCATCGCCGCCCAGCACATGAATGAGTTTATATTCAGCACGGGTTTCAAACGTAGGCCCTGTAACGCCAAAGTACACACCTTCTTTTATGTCAATTTTCATCTGCGCAGCAATTTGCTTTGCCTTTTCAATCAGCTCTTTTTTATAAGGCTCGCTCATGTCAGGAAAACGTGGCCCTAACTGATCGTCATTCTTTCCCAGCAAAGGATTTTTTGTGGCAAAGCTAATGTGATCTGTAATCACCATCAGGTCGCCAACGCGAAAGCTGGGATCAACACCACCGGCAGCGTTTGAAATAAAAAGTGTCTGCACGCCTAATTGTTTCATTACGCGAATGGGAAATACAACTTCCTCCGCGGAGTAGCCTTCGTAAAAATGAAAACGACCGGCCATGGCAATGATGGATTTGCCTGCAATAGAACCAAAGATCAGTTTTCCGTGATGCCCCTCTACCGTTGATACCGGGAAATACGGGATGTCTTCATACGCTATTTCTTTATGCACTTTTATCTCCTGTACAAAATTTCCCAACCCGCTGCCCAATACCACACCAATGTTTGTACCCGGCAATTTATTCTGCTCTAAAAAATTAGCGGCCTCAATAATTTTATTGTACTGATCCATGGCGGCAAAGATAGCCGTACAACCTAATATGGGTATTTATAGAAGTCACAATATTCCTCGTCGCACAAAAGATTTTTCAAAACGGCATCTTTCAATACATCCTGGTAATTCATCCAGCGGCCGTTCACTTTTATTTTTTCATACACAAGCCTGATGCCCTGGCTGTAATCTACCCACCAGTTTACATGACCTGTATATAAAGGTTGAATAGGTTTGCCATCTAATTTATGCCAGCCATAAATAGCAAGCCTGTCAGGTTTATCACGTAAAAGCTTACCGCTAATGACCACATCTTTTTGAATGCCGGCGATCAAACCCTTACGGCCTTTTCTTTGTCCTTCAATCATCAGGTGATGATGATACATGGTAGGCGTACTGTCACGCAAAGCATACATTGGCAAAGGCTCCAACTTAACAACCGCCGCTTTGTAAATATCATCTACCATTTTGCGTGTGGGCAAAAAGCAATGGAAGCTGTCTGCAATTTTTTGTGCAGCCATAGGTGTAATGTTGATGCGTGCCCAATCCTGGTCCGATCCCACACTTAAATAATCAGGCGCCACATAATAAGTGGCTTTAATGGCTTTGCCTGTTGCCGTGTCGGTAATGTGCACATGCACGGCAACAAAATGTTTTAAAAAAGACGGGATATTGCCCTGCAGCATTTCTTTTACCGCAAGCGAATCTCTCTGCTGCCATTTGAAAGGAAAAGCCTGCCTGTAAAATTCAGTTCCTGTAATGGCTGTAGCTGCCCGGCCAGGTGTTTGAATGAGTTTAGGAGAGCAGGAAAATAAAATACACAGCAGCGAGATGGTTGCAATTATTTTATACATGGTGATGAGCAAGTTGTAAGCCGTAAGCTTTGAGCTGCGAGCTACGAGACTGAAAGCTGTTAGAACCATAAGTCCCGAAGCTCACAGCTTACAACTCGCAGCTTGATATACCTACTGATAAGACCTTACTTCTTCAATGATCCTTTCGGCAATTAACAGGTCAACCGGCCTTGTTATTTTAATATTATTCTCTTCCCCTTCCAGCAATGATATCTTTAATCCATACGCTTCTACCACCGTTGCTTCATCGGTAAATCTTTCTTTGTAGTCTATTTGAAAGGCGGGCAATAAAATTTTACTGTGAAAGGTTTGCGGTGTTTGTACCAGCACGATCCTGTTGCGGTCCAGCACTTCGTTATCGTTCTTTTCCTCGTTCAAAAAACGGACACTGTCTCTTGTATGCACTACCGGTACGGCACTGCCCATTTGCAAAGCATGCTCGTAGCATCTTTGTATCAGTTCAGTGCTTGCCAGGCAGCGAACGGCATCGTGAACAAATACAATGGCTTCGCCTTCTACCATTTTCAAACCGTTTTGTACAGAATGGAAACGGGTTTCGCCGCCGAGGCCAATCAGTATGCGGTCGTAATCAAAATAAGCATCAATGATCTCTTTGCCCATGTCCGCATATTCTTCGGGCAGTACCAAAATAATTTGAAGGTCATCAAAAGCTTCTAAAAAAGTTTTGATGGTATAGTATAAAACAGGCTTATCATTCAGCAATAAAAATTGTTTGGGTATGGTGCTGCCCATTCGCTTCCCTGTTCCGCCGGCTACAATTACAGCATATTTTTTCATCTGGCTCAATTAAAAAGGATAACAGCTAAAACTATAAGCAAAAGAAGTAAAAGCCAGCGACATTTTTAAAAGAAAATAGGCGGGCCGGGCTTTTTAGCCTTGTAATTGCATTAAAAACAAATAAGATTGTCCGTGTGCAAAAGTTTCTAAGCGTCTATGTTTGTAAACGTTTGTATTTATATTAGTTGCGTAAAATACACAGGTTAGCAGCCATTTAAAATGACACTTCGTAATATAATTTCTATGGGACTTTTTAGCTTTCTTTTGGATGCAAAGACTCTTCTCAAAAGGCAAAGACAGAAACTTTTCAACTTGACGGAGACACTATCACGACAAAAACTGAAGAATCAAATAACCCACTTGACGCTGATTTTAAACTTGCTGCGCTGACTCCTGAATTGACAAAACATATTAGTGACAAGCTAAAAGAGGCAGAAAGCTTAATTATAAAATATATGGGGCAATTGCCGCAAGAAAAATATGACTCAAACATTTTAGACGAAGTTTTAGAGAAATGGCGACAGAATAAAAACAACACAAAAGAAAAACCAGAATATGTTATCGAAGCGTTAGGTGCTGCATTTGGACAGGACATTGCAAATACACTTAACTGCGAATGGAAAATTTTGACAGACCAATACGGCTCGGACTTAACGGTGATTCATAAAAAATATAAAGTAAATGGCTTTCCATTCTCATCTGTCGAAAAGGCTTATACTGAAAACAGAATTGCTTCATTGTACGCAATCAAATTAACAATCAAAAAGAACATTCAGGATGCAGAAAGTGGTGGCGAACTTCAGCAACGATAATAAAACTGCTAACAAGAGCATTTGCAATAGCTGCAGCTTTATAAGACACATACTTTATTTAATGTTTGTTTCTTTTCTGACTTCATTTGCTTACGCACAAAAGGCTAATACCGATTTGTCAATTTTAAAAAAGGGGCTTTTGATTGAAAGTTCGAATACGTTGGTTCCCTGGGAGTCTCGGTTAAGCGATACAGCAGCCATTGGCAGACCCAGAATTTATCAGACGAGTGAAAAGAACGTAGAAGCTGATTGGGAGATGGTTAAAGTTTTAAATGGCCTTACACTTCCATTAAAAGGATACTTTCGAATGGTACATGGTGATTGGCACCTGGTGCACTTTTACTCATTTATAGATTCTTCACATTTGAATGAAATAAAGACCCATCTTGACTCTTACCTAAGAAGAATTGGATCGCTCAAAGGACAGAAAAAACAAGCTTTCTTTTATGAATGGAAATCGTCTGACTGCATGTTTAGGTTGGGGCGTTTCCCTGCTGGCGAAAGATTTGAGCCGTATAATGGTAAGTATTATATCTGGATCCAAAAATTGTGATCTGTCAAAGCTGGCGGCAAATGCTTGCTAAAATACGGACTGACGAACACATGGCATGAAAAGAACGTATAAATACTACCTGCAACCGCTTTATTGTAAATAGAAAACCAATTGAATCGGATTGCTGCTTGACTCACCCTCACTTTTGTTCAAAGCCGCTTTACTTTAGGCTTGTTTGCTTTAAAGCAAGCCTTTTTTTTGTAAAAACTAAATTAGTTTCATCAAAAACTAAACAAGGTTGAAGAGAAGTTGGCGCAGTTTGTTTCAAAACTTGTTTACTTTCCCCAAAAACTTGTTCAATTTCCCCACGAACTTGTTTACTTTCCTCACAAACTTGTTCAGTTTCTTTAAAAGTTTGTTCACTTTCCTCAAAACCTTCACCACTTTGTTTCCATTGTTGTGCAGTTTTCTTAAAAACTTGTTCAGTTTCTGCTAAAAGTGATTCAGTTTAGGTAAAAACTT
>JBQCHB010000443.1:0-2756 GCA_051955075.1 Flavisolibacter sp. | reverse complement strand
CAAAAAAAGAAATGTTTAATACTTTAAAAAAAGCTACGTTTTCTTCCTTTGTCAAGGTTTCCGGCGCAATATATAACAGTTTGGTATTGCCGGCTATCAGATCGTCTTTAACTATCTTTTGTTGTCCCTTATTTAAAGAGCTATTTAAAAAATGAGCGATATTATCCGTGCTGCTATATCCCCGTACCAAATCGACCTGGTTTTTCATCAGTGCGATCAGGGGAGAAACAATAATAGCGCAGCCATCACTAATGATAGCCGGAAGTTGATAACATAAACTTTTGCCGCCTCCGGTAGGCATGATTACAAAAGTGTCTTTTCCCGAAAGAAGACTCTTTATTATTTGCTCCTGCGGTTCTTTGAACGAGTTAAAACCAAAGTGTTTTTGAAGTTGCTCTTTCAGCAGTGTATTGTTAGCTTTTTCGCTGGTGGGATGTGTTTTTGGAACTTTGGATTTGGGGATTTTTGGATTTTTAGTTTTTACTGTGGACATTTTTTTTCTTTTCTACTATTCAATCTGAAAAAGTTGTCAAAGTTACTTCTTTAATTGAAAAAGTGGTTAAGGTTAAATGTGCTTAAATTGCACATTTGAAGCTATCATGGGTTAAGGTACGAAGAATTTGGATTAGTAATACAAAAACCTTCTCTTTGTTCATTAATCGCCTGGAGCTGTAAGGAAACCTTTTTATCAATATAAAATTTGTAAACAATAAGCGTTTTTGGCTTAATTGAATGGCTAATAAGATAATAAACACCGGTAAACAAACAATTATTGCAGAATCAGATTCTGTGGCGGCTCTTTTGGATAATATTAACGAAAATTTTGAACAGGCTGTATTAAAGATTTTTCAATCGAATGGCCGGCTCGTCGTGAGTGGAATAGGAAAAAGCGCCATCATAGCTCAAAAAATTGTAGCATCTCTCAATAGTACGGGTACGCCGTCTGTATTTTTACATGCCGCAGATGCGATCCATGGTGATATTGGTATGATACAACCTGAAGATGTGGTGATGGTGATAAGCAAAAGCGGAAACAGTCCTGAAATTAAAATTTTAGTTCCTCTAATCAAGAACTTTGGAAACTGCCTTATCGCAATTTGTGGAAATATGCAGAGCTATCTGGCAAAATGTGCCGATATTGTTCTGGATACCACAGTTAAAAAAGAAGCATCTCCTTACAATCTGGCACCTACAAGCAGCACTACGGCGCAGTTAGTGATGGGTGACGCTGTTTGCGTTTGCCTTATGGAACTTCGCGGATTTAAACCGGATGATTTTGCAAAGTTTCACCCGGGAGGCACCTTGGGTAAAAAGCTTTACCTGCGTGTGGCTGAACTTGCGGTAAACAACGAAAAGCCAGCAGTAAGAAAGGACAGTTTACTGAAGGATGTTATTATTGAAATAACAAAAAAACGTTTAGGCGTAACCGTGGTAATGGATAATAATGAACACATACTAGGCATTATAACTGACGGTGACCTAAGAAGGATGCTTGAAAAAGATTTGTATCACGCACAGGCAAAAGCCGAAGACATCATGACCATCCATCCCAAAACAATCGAAAGCCAATCGCTGGCAGTTCATGCTCTGGAAATGATGCGCAATTATAATATTACCCAGTTAATTGTCACTGAAAATGAAAAGTATGTTGGTATTATACATTTACATGATCTCATTAAAGAAGGAATTATTTAAAATACAAAAATGATTAAAAATAAAAATCACTACGTTGCCATTATGGCCGGAGGAATTGGAAGCAGGTTTTGGCCGGTAAGCAGGGTCGACCTCCCCAAACAATTTTTGGATATTTTAAACACGGGCAGAACTCTTATTCAGTCCACTTTTGACCGTTTTCAACAATACATCCCGGTTGAAAATATCTATATAGTAACTTCTTATCAATATAAAGAAATTACACAACAGCAATTACCCGATTTGCCAGAACAAAATATAGTTTGCGAACCTTCGCGCAAAAATACTGCGCCCTGTATTGCCTATATTTCTTATAAAATCAACGAACTAAACCCTAAAGCAAATTTAATTTGCGCTCCCGCAGACCATCTTATCGTAGATAATGTTGCTTTTATAAAAACGAGTATTGAGGCATTGGCGTTTACACGAAAAAATAATGCGCTTCTTACCTTGGGCATCAAACCTTTCCAACCCAATACAGGATATGGTTACATTCAGTACGAACAACAATCTGTAAGCGACAATATTTACAAAGTAAAAACCTTCACCGAAAAGCCGGATCTTGAATTAGCAAAGACTTTTATCGCCAGCGGAGATTTTTTATGGAATGCAGGAATTTTTGTTTGGCAAACCCAAAGCATTATTGCCGCTTTTGAAAAATACTTACCTGAAATTCATGAATTGTTTGACGGAGCAAAAAAAGCCATGAATTCAGAACAGGAAAAAGAAGCGATAGAAGTTATTTATCCTTTATGCGTAAATATTTCAATTGATTATGGAATATTGGAGAAAGCAGACAATGTATATGTCATTCCTTCGTCCTTTGGATGGAGCGACTTAGGCACATGGGGAAGTGCATATGAAAATCTTGAAAAAGATGATCAACAAAACGCTATCGCAGGTGATAATGCTATTCTTTTTGATTCATCTAAAAATATCGTTCATACCGTAGGTGATAAACTGGTTTTGTTACAGGGGTTAAATGATTTTATTGTAGTGGATACTGCAGATGCTTTATTGGTATGTAAAAAAGAGAATGAACAGAATATCAAAGAATACCTGGC
>JBQCHB010000442.1:0-4009 GCA_051955075.1 Flavisolibacter sp. | reverse complement strand
CAAAACGCTAACTCACCTTACGGCGCAAGGCCTATTTACAACTTTGGATACAACTTTAGTTTGTAGCAATATGTTTTAATTCATTTGGATTGTTCAAAACTGTCAGCGTTTCTTCTAACTTACCGTATAAAAATCCTTCATTAGCCATATGTTGCATGTGTGCTAAAAGATGATCGTAGAATCCGGCAGTATTCAGGATGAATATTTTTTTATCGTGGATAGATAATTGGTTCCATGTAAGTATTTCAAACAATTCATCAAGCGTACCAAAGCCACCAGGCAAAATAATAGCCGCATCGCATAGCTCGTACAGCTTTCTTTTTCTTACATGCATGTCTTCTACAACCAACAACTCACTGATGCCTTCGTGCTGATGTTCCCACTTGGTAAGCACTTGCGGAATAACGCCGCGAACAATGCCGCCCTTTTCCATCACCACATCGGCTACCGTGCCCATAATGCCATTTCTTCCGCCGCCATAAATCAATTCAATTTTATTTTCGGCAAGTAGTGCGGCTATTTCTTTTGCTGCTTGTGCATACAAATGATTATTTCCCAACTTTGATCCGCAAAAGACAGCGACTTTGTTAATCTTGCTCATTGCTGTATGTTTGAGCCGCAAAAGGAAAACAAATTTTTCTATCTTCAAAAATTACAGGCATATTCTTGTAATTATTCATCAAAAGATAAAGCATGAATTCAACCGTATTGCTGGCATTTGTAATTGGATACTTTGCTATTTTATTAGTAGTAGCGTATTTCACTTCCCGTAATTCTAATAACGACTCTTTTTTTATTGGAAACAAAAATTCCAACTGGATGTTGGTGGCCTTTGGTATGATAGGCACTTCATTAAGCGGTGTTACTTTTGTTTCTGTCCCCGGCACTGTTGGTTCAGCAGCTTTTTCGTATTTCCAGGTAGTGATCGGCTATTTTCTCGGCTATTTTGTAATTGCCTTTGTATTACTCCCTTTGTATTACCGGCTCAATCTTACTTCTATTTATAATTATCTCCAGCATCGTTTTGGAATGACATCGTATAAAACAGGCGCCCTGTTTTTTATTATTTCAAGAACGCTTGGCGCTACGGCAAGACTGTATTTGGTAATTAATGTGTTGCAGATCTTTATTTTGAAAGACATGAACATCAGCTTTGGGCTGGCTACGTTTATTATTCTGCTGATGATTTTGCTATACACTTTCGAAGGTGGCGTAAAAACCATTGTTTATACCGATACTTTGCAAACAACTTTCATGCTTTTAGGTTTGGTTGTTTGCATTGTTTATATTATGAGCAATATGAGCCACTCAGTTGGCTCGACACTGAAAGCCCTGGATACGTCACACCTCACTAAAATTTTCAACACCGATATTCATTCATCAGGTTTCTTTTTGAAAAGCATTTTGGGCGGCATGTTCATTACTATTGGTATGACAGGCCTTGACCAGGAGATGATGCAAAAGAACATTAGTGTAAAAACATTGAAAAACTCGCAAAAGAATGTGATGACCTTTAGTGTAATTATGTTGGTGGTGAATTTCCTTTTTCTTTTGTTGGGTGGTATTTTATACCTGTATAGCAAAGCCAATAATGTAACCGTAACAGGCGACGACCTGTTTCCCACTGTTGCATTAAAAGGTTTATTGCCGGCCTCTATTTCAATCATTTTCATCATTGGTTTGATATCTGCATTATTCCCCAGTGCCGATGGTGCTTTAACGGCGCTAACTTCCTCTTTTTGTATTGATATTTTGGGTTTGAAAAGGAGAGATGACCTAAGTGAGAAACAAAAAAAGAGGACAAGGCTTACCGTTCACGTCACATTTGCTATTATTTTCTTTTTAATTGTGATGGGTTTTAAAGTAATGGATAGTAAATCTATTATTGACATCATTTTGAAAGTAGCAGGCTTTACTTATGGTCCTCTGTTGGGCTTGTTTGCGTTTGGTATCATATCAAAAAGAAAAGTAAACGACAGGCTTGCGTTATACGTTTGTCTTTTGGCGCCATTACTGATTTTGGGAATTGATTTCGTTAACAACATTGAGTGGTGGCAGGGACAATTAAAACTGGAAGGCTCTTGGGTAGAGGGTGTAAAATCTTTGTCAGCTTCAATATTCGGTAACTTTAAAATAGGAACAGAGCTATTGGTTTACAATGGCATGCTTACTTATCTGGGCTTGTATTTAATTTCAAAGCCACAACCTGTTCCGCAAGAGGTAAAAGAAATTTTAGAACATGCACATCGTTGATCCACTGGCACAGGCTTATGTCGAAAAATATACTTCTGCGGAGGAAGATCTGTTGAAAGAAATTGCTGATTTTACTTATAGCAATCATCCTAAATCGCACATGTTGAGCGGGCATTTACAGGGAAAATTTTTAGAAGCCATTAGCCGCATGGTGCAGCCTAAAAGAATTTTAGAGATCGGGACGTTTACAGGTTATAGTGCCTTATATCTCGCTAAAGGCCTTGCAGAAGATGGTTTTTTGCACACTATTGAAGTAAGAGAAGATGATGCGGCCACGGCAAAGGCTTTTTTTGAACGATCTTTTTTTAAAGAAAAAATAATTTTACATATCGGTGATGCGTTAGAAGTTATCGGCGAAATGGATGAAACCTGGGATTTGGTTTTTATTGACGCAGACAAAGAAAATTACATAAACTATTTTAACCTGGTTTTGCCCAAAATAAAAACAAACGGCTTTATTTTAGCGGATAATGTGCTCTTTCACGGACAGGTGCTCGAAGCAGAAATCAAGGGCAAAAGTGCCAAAGCCATCCAGGCTTTCAACGATTTTATTCTTAGCCGCACCGATATAGAGAAACTGATGCTGCCTGTAAGAGATGGCTTGTATGTGATAAGAAAGTTGCACTGATTGTTTAATGTCTGATGTTTTTTTGATTGTTTTAATTTTCTTAAACCTTAGACCTTTAGTAAAACATCCAATGAAAAAGCTACCACTTCTTCTTTCTTTTTCGCTAATAGGCACTTTTTTGTTTGCCCAATCTTCCAACGTTATTCGCAATTATATTGCTACGTATAAGGATATTGCCATTGAAGAAATGCAACGCACCGGCGTCCCTGCAGCTATTACTTTGGCGCAGGGTATCCATGAAACAAGCGCAGGGCAAAGCGACCTGGTAAAAAAATCAAACAATCATTTTGGCATTAAGTGTAAAGATGATTGGAAAGGTGAGTCGGTAAGTCACGACGACGATGCAAAAGGAGAGTGTTTCAGAAAATATAATGATCCTATGGACTCTTACAAAGATCATTCTGATTTTTTAAAGAATCGTCCGCACTATGCATTTTTATTCAAGTTAGATCCAACCGATTATGAAGCCTGGGCCTATGGATTAAAAAAAGCCGGTTATGCTACCAACCCAAGGTATCCGCAAATACTCATCAAATTGATTAAGGAATATGACCTGGAAGATTACACGTTGATTGCAATGAATCAAAAACCTTCCAATAATAATGTGATTTTGGCAAGCAATACAAGCACAGTTGGAAATGAATCGACGCCAGGCATATCATCGACAGAAATTCCAACAATAAATTATCCTTTGGGTATTTTTAAAATCAATGAAACGAAAGTGGTGTTTATAACAAAAGGAACATCATATTTAAAAATAGCAGAAGAGAATGATTTGTCATTGCCAAGACTATTCGAGTTTAATGATTTAAAAGGGTTAGATGTGGCACTGGTAGACCAACTTGTTTTCTTACAACGTAAAAGGAAGAAAGGAGCTACAGCATTTCATGTTGTGTCAAACGGCGAGTCTTTGCATGACATAGCACAAAAGGAAGGAATAAGAACAGAGAGTTTGTTGGAATATAATTTTCTTAGAGCCGACATGCATGTAAAAGCTGGTGAAAGATTGTATTTACAGGAGAAGGCGCCCGCTATGCCTAAACTGGAAGATGCCGCTGTCAGAACTACCATTTCTCGTCCGGAAATAATTACGCCTGCTGCTGTTGAAGCGACAGATGCAAATCCGAT
>JBQCHB010000441.1:0-4919 GCA_051955075.1 Flavisolibacter sp. | reverse complement strand
CGTACTTCTGTCAATTTTATGGGATGTTATGGTGCCATTCATGCTTTAAAAATTGCCGATGCTTTTTGCAAATCCGACAGGAGGGCAAATGTTCTTATAATATGTACCGAATTATGTACGCTACACTTCCAAAAAGAACCCACACTGGATAATATAACCAGCAGTATGCTTTTTGCTGATGGTGCTGCTGCCGTACTGGTAACAGGCGATGAAAAGTCAGAAGGTCTGAAAATTGATAGGTTTTATTCAAATATCTTTTTTAAAGGGGAAAAGGACATGGCTTGGGAATTATCTTCCCGTGGGTTCCAAATGTTATTGAGTAGTGAGGTACCAAACATAATAAAAGAAAATTTTAGCGGTATCGTGCAGGAGGCATTAAAAGAAGCGAACCTTTGCATGAAAGATATTACGCAATGGGCTATACATCCGGGAGGAAAAAAAATATTGAAAACCGTTCATGAAACGCTTGATTTAGCGAACGGACAATTGCAAATCTGCTATGATGTACTTAGAGACTACGGTAATATGTCTTCGCCCACCATATTGTTTGTATTGGAAAAAATAATGAAGGAGATCAAAAAAAAGACAAGTGAAAACATTTTCGGAGCAGCATTAGGTCCGGGGCTAACAGTGGAAACTTTTATACTATCCCTATGATAAACCTTCAGCAACGCAGCTACGAGAAAGAATTAATGGATGGTGACAATATCTCTCCTGGCGTTATGGCCATGACTCTGAAAGAATTGAACATTATCAATTCCAGGCTTGGCGGTCACTCTATTACAATAAAAGGGGTAAAAAAATTAATGATCAACACTAAGCCTCTAACTGTTTGTGAGATTGGCTGTGGCGGAGGTGATAATCTTTTTGCTATTTACAAGTATTGTAAAAAACATAATTTTTCGGTTAGCTTTATAGGCATTGATTTGAACCCTGCTTGTATCACCTTCGCAAAACAAAAATACCCCCAAATGCCGTGCGAATGGATATGTAATGATTTCAGCAAGGTAAATTTTGGAGAGAACAAACCGGATATTATTTTTTCCTCGCTTTTTTGTCACCATTTCACCAATGAACAATTGATAATAATGTTGCAATGGCTGCGACAAAACAGCCGGCTGGGATTTTTCATTAATGATTTGCACCGGCATTGGCTTGCCTGGTATCTTATTAAATATATTACAAGGATTTTCAGCCGGTCCGACCTGGTAAAAAATGATGCATGCTTGTCCGTAGCCCGCAGTTTTAGAAAGGAAGAATGGAGGCAATTATTTTCCAGTGCCGGTATACCATATTACACTATCGATTGGCAGTGGGCATTTCGATGGCTAATTATCTCGGATAATAAAAAATAGTATAGTGGCGGATTTAGATTTATACGACGTTGCCATTATTGGCGGAGGATTAGCAGGCCTTGCTGTTTCCATCCAATTAGCGAGAAAATCTCACAAGGTTATTGTATTTGAAAAATTAAAATACCCGGTCCATAAAGTATGCGGGGAATTTATCAGTATGGAGGCATGGGATTTTTTGAATTGCCTTGGTGTTAATCTTGATACAATCAATGTACCAGTTATCACCCGTTTGCAGGTATCATCTCCAAATGGAAAACTGCTGGAACGTACACTACCCCTTGGAGGATTTGGTATCAGCCGCTATAAATTAGATAATTTGTTATTAACAATCGCAAGGGAAGAAGGTGTTATTGTTCAGGAAAGCACAAAGGTGAACGGGGTACTGTTCACAGACAATAAATTCAATATTGAAACATCAGAAAAATCCTACCGGGCAAAACTGGCCTGCGGATGCTTTGGCAAGCGCAGTAATCTCGATATAAAATGGAAACGGCCCTTCGCCATTGCAGCAAAAAATAAACTCAATAATTACATAGGGGTAAAGTACCACATTAAAATTGACTTTGCTTCTGACACAGTTGCCCTTCACAATTTTAAAAACGGCTATTGTGGGATTGTAAAAATTGAAGATGGCAACTATAATTTATGCTACCTGACAACTGCTGAAAACCTTAAAGAAAACCATAATAACATTAAAGAGATGGAGCAATTGGTTTTACGTCAGAACCCGCACCTTGAAAAAATATGGTCAGAGAGCAGGATGCTTTTTGATGCGCCACTTACAATCTCGCAAATAAGTTTTGATAGAAAATCACAGGTGGAGAATCATATGCTGATGATAGGTGATGCAGCAGGAATGATCACTCCACTGTGTGGCAACGGGATGAGCATGGCCTTACATAGCAGCAAAATAGCATTCGTCCAAATACATCAGTTTTTGCAGGGAATTATTACCAGGAACGTAATGGAAAAAAGATATTGTATGCAGTGGAATCAACAATTTGCGAGCCGTTTATTAATGGGA
Source organism: Flavisolibacter sp. (assembly GCA_051955075.1). GTDB lineage: Bacteria > Bacteroidota > Bacteroidia > Chitinophagales > Chitinophagaceae > Flavisolibacter. The sequence goes on along the minus strand of JBQCHB010000441.1, from coordinate 2,540 downwards.
AGAAGAATACAAAGAATATTTGGAAGCAAACGGCTAACGAATTGGTCCATAACGTTTTTAAATCGTTTCCCTGCCATTGTTGATTATCTCATAAAACAGACTCATGGAGATCCCTTTTGACTTTGACCGCTGAATAAGAGCTTTCTAAACTTCTCTCTTGGATGCCTTCTCGACTCCTACAAAAATTATAGCATTTCAAAACTATCGAAAATCATGATTTGCCTCCGTCCTGGAAGAATAGAGAAGTGTGCCGATTAACCATAACTGTTATATTCTATAGTAAACGAATAAATACACAGATTCTTTATTTTATTAAATAGAAGATTGATAATTATTTCCACAGACTTGCTGCGCCTGTCAGCGCGCCTTCTTCGCCAAGAGAGGCTCTTTTTACAACAAAGGTTTCGGAAATCCTGTTTAAGAAGGCTTTTGTTTCAGGAATGAACAAGTCCCAGGCATTCGCGATATTGCCGCCGATCACAATCGTTTTACAATTGTGCTTTTTCGCATACCCGGATAAAACTTCGCCGAGATTTTTTCCAAATTCAACGAACAAGTTTTTTATGTTAGGCTCTTCTGCAATTCTTTCGCTTAATTCTTTTACGTTTTTTGCGGTGTGCCCGGTCGTTTCTTTGTAGCATTTCAAAAACCAACGGGTTGACAAATAATCTTCTGCCACGCTATCTTTATAAGGCGTACAATATAAATCGCCCTCAAAAGTGCGCTTACTGTGGCATACAGATGAGCCAAGGCCTGTGCCCAATGTAATGCCAAGCACATTATCACAACCAACAGCCGCGCCGCCAAAAAGCTCGCCTTCTAGAAAACACCTGGCGTCGTTCATGAAAATAATATTTTCTTCTGGAAGCTGGAGTCGCTTTGCCAAAGCTTTTTTTATGTTTAGGTTAAAAAGGCTTTCATATTTATCCACGCCTTTAATCAGGCAAATACCTTTTTCATAGTCAAACGGGCCAGGCATAGCTATGCCTATTTTTTTTGAAACAAAACGATATTTTGAAAATAATTGTTCAATTACTTCAGCCCATGAATTTAAAATTTGCTCCGCGCCTTCTTTTGAATTAATAGGTTTCCTCAGAAGCGAATCTTCTACAACGCTCCTGTATTGAAGATCTATCACCGCTGCGGAAATGTGCGAACCGCCAATATCAACGCCAATCACCTTTTCATTCATCTTTATGTAAACTATTTATGGCATGTTAGAAATACCCCATGATGTATTGGGTTTTGGACCGAGCCAAATTTCGAGCAATCCTCCTTTGGCGAAATCCTTATGATAAAACCAAAAATTATTCAAAGGCTTTCCGTTTAACTGTGCTTTTTGAATATAGCAGTTTTCTTTAGAATTATTGTAAGTTTTAATTATAAACTTTTTACCGGCATAATAGCTGCTGTCAAGGCTTATGGTTACTTCGTCGAAAACAGGGCTTGTAATTTCATAAACCGGCTGCTGCGATACGGTTCCTTTTAGGCTGAACAAACCGATGGACATCAGCGCGCTGAGCGAGCCCATCTGGCCCTGGTCTTCATCATGGCCCCCGTAGCCCAGGTCGGGGGTTATTCCCCCGTAAGCTTTCTCCTGCACTTTGCGAACCCAATATTGAGAAAGCCACGGCTTGCCGGCATAATTAAATACATGCGCATCAGAAAGGCCCGGTTGATTTGCATAACTAATGTATCCGTCATTATAAGCAAATACAAAATCCTGCGGTTCTGCTTTTTCAAACGCATAATTCAGTTTGTTGCAAAGGCTGTCATTGCCTCCCATCAATTCAGCCAGTCCGCGAATATCCTGTGATACGCCCCAGGTGGCTTGCCACGCATTTGCTTCTATCCATCCTCTTCCACTCAACGGGTCATTATGTAAAAATTTTCCATTTTCATCTTTTGGGAAAATTAATCCTTCTGCGGGATTAAAACATTTTTTCCAACCTTCAGATCGTTTTGTAAAAAATCCGTAGTCTTTATTTTTACCGAGGCTGAGCGCCATTTGTGCGATGGCATAATCCTGGAACGCAGCTTCTATTGTGATGCCTGCATTATTTTTCCACCAGCCGTTTTTAGTATAAAATTCAATGTCGTCTTTGCTGCCCAGCATGCCTCCGGGTAAATGATTTTGTTTAATAACTTTGAACGCATGATACTTATCTGCTTTTGTAAGCAATCCTTTTTGAAAGGTCGCTGTAATAAGATTTGTAGCCGGGCAGCTCGTCATGATATAAGAGTAGCCACCCCCGGACGGCCCGCGGGGAAGCAGAAAGCCATTGTCAGCATATTGAATAAGTGAGGCGGATATATCATCTTCTACTTCAGGCCATGCAAGTCCCCATAAGATATTCAGGTTCCACTGAGTGAGCCAAAATGCATCGGAGTTGTACATGTTATATACAAGATTCCCTTTGCTGTCTTTGGGTAGTGTTTTTATTTTGAATATCGCATCGGTGAAGTTCCCCTCTCTTTTCCCTGTAGTCCTGTCGGGATAATCGCCGGAAACGTCATTGATTTTATGCCGTCCCATCAAT
>JBQCHB010000440.1:0-9578 GCA_051955075.1 Flavisolibacter sp. | reverse complement strand
TCATGGTTCTGCCAATACCATTGGCGGACAAACACAGCTGATTAAATTGCGCTGGGGTGCTGACGATGATGAATTGAAGTTCAAAGGTTCGGCTCCTTTTATCAAATTTGCTTTGGGCGAAAACGTAAAGCGTTCACCTGCTATTGCAGGTCAGCAAAACCGTTATCCCGATACAAGGATGGGAGTGGAGCAAGTGTTGACTGATGCATTTACCCGTGCAAAAGATTATGAAAAAGCCTGGAAAGAGTATGATGCCAATAAGAATAAAAAAGGCGTGGTGGCTCCAAGAAGAGATTTAGAATTAGATGCTTTGGTGGAAATATTAAATAATAAACGTTTTATTACTTGTCACTCTTACGTACAAAGCGAAATATTAAGCTCAATTGACGTGGCTAATAAATTAGGTTTTCATTATAATACGTTCACGCATATTTTGGAAGGGTATAAAGTAGCAAAAGAAATGTTGGCGCATGGCGCTAACGCTTCTACATTTTCTGACTGGTGGGCTTATAAAATGGAAGTGCAGGATGCTATTCCTTATAACGCTGCAATCATGCACCGTGTAGGTTTAAACGTGGCTATTAACTCAGATGATGCTGAAATGGCCCGCCGCTTAAATCAGGAAGCTGCAAAGATTGTAAAGTATGGTGGCGTCAGCGAAGAAGATGCATTGAAGATGGTGACGCTGAATCCTGCAAAAATGCTTCATGTGGAAGATAAAGTAGGAAGCCTGAAGGTTGGTAAAGATGGAGATGTAGTTTTATGGAGCGATAACCCGTTAAGTATTTATGCAAAGTCTTTATATACTATTGTTGATGGTACAATTTATTTTGACAGGGCAAAAGACGAACAAATGCAAAAGCAGGTTGATGCAGAGCGAAGCCGCCTGGTGAAAAAAATGATTGGCGAAAAAAGAAGCGGTGCACCGGTGCAACCCGCACAGCCTTCTTATCAAATTATGCAAACCTGTTCAGAGCATATGCACAGCCATGGATTGCTAACTATTGATGCAGACCAAGTTGATAACTATTAAACCTCCATCATGGAAAAAATATTTTTAAGTATAATTTCTTTTAGCTTGTTTGTAATGGCAAACGCACAGGAGACGGTTTACCCTGCTCCCAAACAAGTTGGTTCCACCGTCATTACCAATGCCACTGTACATGTTGGCAATGGCCAGGTTTTAAATAATGCTTCGGTGGTCATTACTGATGGAAAAATCGCATCAGTAGGAACAAGCGTAACTATTCCGCCGGGTTCTACTCAAATTAATGCGCAGGGCAAACATGTGTACCCTGGATTAATTCTTCCTACAAGTAATTTGGGCCTCGTTGAGATTGGTGCTGTTAGAGCGTCAACCGATGTACGCGAAATTGGAGACATGAACCCGGACATACATTCAATTGTGGCGTACAATACCGATTCGAAAGTGATCAACACACTTCGTTCCAACGGAATTTTATTGGCGAACATTGTTCCTGAAGGCAGCTTTGTAGCAGGTCAGTCTTCTGTGGTACAATTAGATGCATGGAGTTACCAGGATGCAGCTTATAAAACCGACGAAGGTCTGCATGTGTACATGCCTTCTTTATTGCCCCGTCCTCGATTTGGACGTTTCCGTGGCCCACAACAAGCAAATGCAGACCCGGTAAAAGAAGGACTGGAAAAAATGGACGAACTAAAAAGTTTTTTCCGTGAGGCAAAAGCTTATTTCGCTGAAGGTTCGCATACCACAACCAATTTAAAGTTTGAATCGGTAAAAGGTCTGTTCGATAAAAAACAAAAGTTGTACATGCACGCCAATACTGTTAAGCAAATGCTGGTAGCGTTAGATTTTGTAAAAGAGTTTGGTTTTGATATGGTCATTGTTGGCGGAAGCGATAGCTGGCAAATTGCCGATTTGCTGAAACAATACAACGTGTCGGTTGTGTTAAGCCAGCCGCATAGCTTGCCAACACTGGAAGATGATGACGTTGACCAGCCTTACAAAACTGCTGCAGCCCTGCAAAAAGCCGGCGTATTATTTTCTATTACCGACGATGACGGACAAACCCGCGGCCGCAATCTTCCTTTCAATGCCGGAACAGCGTCTGCGTACGGATTAACAAAAGAACAGGCTTTGCAAGCCATTACGTTGAATGCTGCTAAGATTTTAGGCGTTGCCGATAAAACAGGAAGTATTGAAGTGGGAAAGGATGCTAATGTCATTATTAGCGACGGCGATATCCTGGATATGCGTACAAGCCAGGTAACCGATGCTTTTATACAAGGCCGTAAAATTAACTTAACCGACAAACAAAAGCAATTAGATGAAAAGTATAAACACAAGTACGGATTGAAAGATTTTTAATGATAGAAACGCCTCACGAAAGTGGGGCGTTTCTATTTGGATTTATATTTTCGATTCAAACACTTTCTGTCCTTGCTTTCACTAAAGCCAAGCTTCAAATAAAACGCATGCGCCTCCTTTCTTTTTATATTATACCTTACTCTTAATGAGCTGATACTTTGCTGCACACACCGTTCTTTTATTTTGTTGATCAAAATTTCCCCTACTCTTTTGCCTCTATAGTTCTCGTCAACTACCAATCGACCTATTTCAAAAATGTTTTTGTTTCAAGCCATATAGTTTTAAAAGCATAAATCCATCCGATAATTTTATGGTTGTATACAGCAACAAAAGCACAATTTTCTTCACTTGTAATGATTTCCTTGATTGCACGTTTCTGAAGAAGAAAAATAGTAGCCTAATTGTTGCGAAAGATGGCTAACGGTTTCAGCATCTTCTTTACAAACTTCCCTGGTTTTTATATCCACTTGAAATTTTTCCAAACTAAAAAAATAACTGTTTCTACAAAAGTAAAAGTCCCGCTATTGCAGGACTTTTACTTTATTAACTCACTAATTAATTATGCCTCTTTGCCATGGCAGTTCTTGAACTTCTTTCCGCTTCCACAAGGGCAAGGATCATTGCGGCCAATCTTTGGTCCTACTTTAATTGGCTCCTGTTTTACAGCTACATCGCCTGATGGATCATAATAATCTCTCTCATTGGCACCATAATCCTGCCCCGCTGCGTCAATCGCTTCTTTATTTGCCTTCATCTTGCTCATGTCTGTTTTTTGCTGGCGGCCCTCACGCAAATTTGGCGCTTCTTCCTGCACAGGCAATTGTGCATGGCATAAGAAAGAAACAATATCCCTGTTCACCTCACTGCTCATACGTTTGAACAGGTTATATGCTTCTACTTTATAAATGACCAACGGATCTTTTTGTTCCAAGTAAACGGTTTGCACACTTTGTTTCAAATCATCCATGGCACGCAGGTGTTCTTTCCAAGCATCATCAATAATGGCAAGGGTGATATTGCGTTCCATCGCATTGCACAATTCTTCGCCATCTGTTGATACTGTTTTGTCAAGGTTCACTAAAACATTAATTCCTTTTTTACCATCGGTAAAAGGCACTACCACATTTTCAATATGCTGCCCCTGTGTTTGACGAATGTTTTTGAAAACAGGAACGGCTGCTTTTCTAACCCCTTCTTTATGTACCTGGTAAGCTTCAATGGCTTCGTTGTATAAACGATCTACCAGGCTATTGACAGGATTGCTTTTGAACTCTTCAGGATTAATTTTTGTGTCGATGCCAAAGTTAACAATGCAGGAAAGCTTGAAACCTTCATAATCTTCCTGCTCACGATTGCTGCTTACCAAATCTTCCGCAGTTACGGAAAATGCATTATCAATATCCAATGCCAGGCGATCACCAAACAAAGCGTGGTTGCGTCTTTCGTAAATGGCATTCCGCTGCATGTTCATCACATCATCGTATTCCAACAATCTTTTACGAATACCGAAGTTGTTTTCTTCTACTTTTCTTTGTGCTCTTTCGATAGATTTTGTGATCATGCTGTGCTGAATCACTTCACCTTCCTTATAGCCAAAGCGATCCATTAAACCAGCAATACGTTCGCTACCAAACATACGCATCAAATCGTCTTCAAGAGAAACGTAGAACTGGGAAGTACCCGGATCTCCCTGGCGGCCGGCACGACCACGCAATTGCCTGTCCACACGGCGGCTTTCGTGACGCTCCGTACCAACAATTGCCAGACCGCCTGCTTCTTTTACACCTGGCCCAAGCTTAATGTCGGTACCACGGCCTGCCATGTTTGTGGCAATAGTGATGGCACCTGCTAAACCTGCTTCCGCTACCACTTGTGCTTCACGGGCATGTTGCTTTGCGTTCAATACGTTGTGCGGAATTTTTTTAACGGTCAGCATCCTGCTTAGTAATTCGCTTACTTCAACCGAAGTGGTACCAACGAGAACAGGACGGCCTGCATTTCTTAACGCTTCTATTTCGTCAATAACTGCTTTGAACTTTTCTCTCTTTGTTTTATACACCAGGTCCTGTTGGTCTTTACGAATGACGGGAATATTCGTAGGAACATTAACTACGTCTAACTTATAAATGCTCCACAATTCTGCTGCTTCCGTTTCGGCGGTACCGGTCATACCGGCCAGTTTGTGATACATACGGAAGTAATTCTGCAGCGTAACCGTTGCATACGTTTGCGTAGCGGCTTCGATCTTTACATTTTCCTTTGCTTCAATGGCCTGGTGCAAACCATCGCTATAGCGGCGGCCTTCCATGATACGGCCTGTTTGTTCGTCTACAATTTTTACCTGGCCTTCGATCACCACATATTCCACATCTTTATCAAACAACGCATAAGATTTCAACAACTGCTGAACAGAGTGAATGCGGTCTGCTTTCTGCGAATATTCATTCAGCACTGCTTCCTTCTGGTGCAGCTTTTCTTCAGTAGGGGCATTGCTTTCTTCAATATCATTTAAGCGAACGCCAATATCGGGCAACACGAAAAACTCAGGGTCTTCTCCTGCTTTAGTGATCATAGTGATACCCTTGTCTGTGAGATCGACCGATTTATTTTTTTCGTCAATATGAAAAAGCAAATCTTCATCCACAATGTGCATATTGCGTTCCTGGTCGGCGAGATAAAAGTTTTCTGCCTTTTGCATTTTTACCTTAATGCCAGGCTCACTTAAAAATTTGATCAATGGTCCATACTTAGGCAAGCCGCGGTAAGCCCTGTATAAATACAAGCCACCGCTTTTTGGATCATCATCACCTTCTGCAAATTTTTTTCTTGCATCATTCAAATTCTGGCGCACAATTCTTTCCTGTGCTTCGACCAGTTGCTGTACACGTGGTTTTAAAATATGGTACTGCTGGTCATCGCCTTTGGGTATAGGCCCCGAAATAATCAAAGGTGTTCTTGCATCATCAATCAATACGCTATCCACCTCATCCACCATGGCGTAATGGTGTTTGCGTTGTACCATTTCTTCGGGCGTATGCACCATATTATCACGCAGATAGTCGAAGCCGAATTCATTATTAGTACCATAAGTAATATCGGCAAAATAAGCACGGCGGCGGTCTTCGCTGTTAGGCTGATGCTTATCAATACAATCTACCTTTAATCCAAGCCATTCGAAAATGGGGCCATTCCACTCACTATCGCGACGAGCCAGGTAATCGTTCACTGTCACAATGTGAACACCTTCACCGGCCAAAGCGTTTAAGTAAGCAGGCAGCGTAGATACAAGGGTTTTACCTTCACCGGTAGCCATCTCAGCGATCTTTCCGGAATGTAAAACGGCGCCACCGATTAACTGTACATCGTAGTGAACCATGTTCCAGGTAACCTGTCCGCCGGCGGCTGTCCATGTATTTTTATAAACAGCAGTATCGCCATTTATGGTGATATAGTCTTTAGTAACGCTTAGATCCCTATCAAGATCAGTAGCTTTAGAAGCGATCTCGGTATTCTCTTTAAAGCGGCGGGCCGTTTCTTTCACAACAGCAAAAGCTTCGGGAAGCAATTCTTTAAGAATATCTTCTATTTTTTGATCCCTGTCTTTTTTTAATTTATCAACCTCCTGGTAAATGGCGTCTTTACCCACCAGGTCGTTGAATGGAAGTTCTTCTGCTTTTCGGTTGGTTTCGATAATTTGATCGTCAATATCCTTCAAATAATCTTTAATGCGCTTGCGGAACTCCTGTGTTTTATTTCTAAGCTCATCGTTGTTAAGCGATGCATAGCCTTTAAAGTGCTCGTTGATTTTAGCGACTTGTGGAAGGACGGCTTTTACATCTTTTTCAGACTTGCTGCCGCCAAACATTTTTGATAGAAAACCGACCATAAATTAGTATTCGTAGAATTGTATTAATAATTAAATTTCTAAATCGCTTTGAACGATCTATGGTGTCAAAAAAAGTGCTAATATAGTTTAGAAGCCAATTTGACAGAGCCGTCAAAGATAAATCAATTTTGCAGTGCTCTTGTAGCTGCATAAAACTTAACAAAGCAAAATGTTTTGTAGTTTGTTTTAACGTACTTTTCGGGCTGTCGCGAAACCAATCTTTAGTTCATGACGAATGTTTTTAAAACGCTTTCTCTATTTTTTGTTACGGCCATTATGGCTGCCTGTAACAATGAGGATAAAACAAAGCAGGGAAATACCCAGGATAAACTTTTTTGCGATTATAAAATAATAGGTGAGGAGGGGCACGAGTTTGTGAACTGTCTTTTCTTATTTAAGCAAGGTGGTTCTGAAGGAAGGCCTGTTTTGCTAAAAGACCCGGCTAAACTTACATTGGATGGGGAAGCGATTTATCCCGACAGTGCAGGGCTATCGGGTGTAATATATGATACCACAAAATCATTGACAGGGTTTGGAGGAAAGCATAATATTGTTTTCACAGATGTAAAAGGGCAAACACATGCTGAAAGTTTTGAGTTTATGCCTTTTAGCCTTACTGAAGAAATTCCGGCAAAAGTGAAAAAAGCTTCCTTCGCTATACGATTAAAGGATCTGGGAAAAACTAAGGTTCCGGTGCGCCTGGTGCTCGCAGATACGGCTTTTGCCACCAACGACATCAACGAAATTATAGACGTTGACAACGGCAACTTATTGATTACGGATTCCATGCTCCAAAAGCTAAAGGCCGGCCCTATTTTCTTCGAAATTGTTAAAGAGGAAGAAAAAAGCCTTCAAAATAACAGGGGCCGGATATTAACCAGCTACGGGTTAAAAAGGGAATTTGAACTTGTAGAATAAGAATTTGCAGCCACGCAAAGGCAATTTTAAACGGAAAACGCCAATTTCACTTTTAACTTTAGCCTCTGCTTTAAATTATTGCTGTTTTATGGAATTTCTCTTTCCAGCACGTACTTTTGCGGGCCGAAATAAGAGTAATCAGTTTACAAGTTCACAGGGTTCACGAGTTGGGCTTGAATGACTTGTGAACTTGTATACTCGCAAACTTGTAAACTTTTATAGAATGGCTGGTCAGTTAAAAGAAGTACGTAACCGCATTAAATCAGTACAAAGCACGCAGCAAATTACCAAGGCAATGAAAATGGTAAGTGCGGCTAAGTTGCGCCGTGCACAGGATGCTATCATCCAAATGCGTCCTTATGCCAAAAAGCTGCAGGAAATGCTGAGCAATATTGTAAGCAATACTGAAGTAGAAGGTGGCAATGCATTGGCCGTAGAAAGAACTGTTGATAAAGTGCTGCTGATCGTAATTACTTCTGACCGCGGCCTGGCTGGTGCTTATAACACCAATGTTATTAAGCTGGCCAAGCAGATGATCCGAGAAAAATATGCTGCGCAACAGGCAAAAGGAAATGTAACGATTTGGAGCATCGGTAAAAAAGGGTACGAGCATTTCCTGAAAAATAATTTCAAGGTAAGCGATACCTATAAAGACATTTTCCTGAACCTGAATTTTGAAAGCGTTCAAAAAGCAGCGCAGGCGGCTGTTCAGGCTTACCTGAACAGGGAGTTTGACGCAGTGGAAATTGTATATAGTGAGTTTAAAAATGCAGCCACACAACGTTTTGTGGCCGAGCAGTTTTTGCCAATTCCAAAAGCACATAATGCAGGCACGGCAACTAAGGCAACCAAAGCTGATTTTATCTTTGATCCGAACAAAGAAGAATTGATCGCCGAGCTGATGCCGAAAATCCTGAACACACAATTATATAAAGCTGTTTTAGATGCCAACGCTTCTGAACACGGTGCCCGCATGACGGCCATGGACAAGGCCAGTGAAAATGCCAACGAGTTATTGCGCAATCTTAAAATCTCTTACAATCGTGCACGACAAGCGGCCATTACAACAGAGTTGACTGAGATTGTGAGTGGCGCTGCGGCATTACAGGGATGATGACAGGGAGTTGGTGATAGATGACAGAATCTACTATCAACTATCTTCAGTCAACTATCAACTAACTATTAATGGAAATTTCGAACCTCATACCACATATTGAAGCTTTAATTTTTGCCAGCGACAAACCACTAACCGCTGCCGAAATTACCGAACTGATCAACCAGGCTTTCGGTTTTATGGAAGATAAAATTGAAGTAGAGCAAATTGATGCTTCGCTGGAAGGTATTGTGGAAAAATACAACTCTGAATTTTATCCGTTTGAAGTGCTGCAGAGCGGCGGCGGCTGGCAATTTCTTACCAAAAAAGATTATCACAAAACCGTTGCCCAATTAAATGGTGAGAAGTTTTTAAAGCGTCTTTCGGCTGCAGCTTTGGAAACCCTGGCAATTGTTGCTTATAAACAACCCGTTACCAAGGGCGAGATTGAAGCCATCCGTGGTGTAAGTAGTGATTATGCCGTTCAAAAATTATTGGAAAAGGAATTGATCGTTATCAGTGGCCGCAATGAAAAATTGCCCGGCCATCCATTGATATATGCCACTTCAAAAAACTTCATGGATTATTTCGGCATCAATTCTCCCGAGGATCTGCCAAAGATCAAAGAGGTGCTGGCCGATCAAATTGTAGAACCTACCATTGTACATCATACAGATTTTGAACAAAGTGAAGCGCTGGCTGTTACGGAAACAGGCGAATTGATCGATGCCGATTTGCAAACAGAAACTGAATCTTCAATCGAAGAACCTTATGTGAACGGGCATTCGTTCGAAATTGATGAAACGGCAGAAGAGCAAACTACCGAAGATGAAGCAACAGAAGAAATAATTGAAGAATATATTACCGATGAAGTTTTTATAGAAGGCGACGAAGAAGAAACTGAAGAAATAATAGAGGAAGAAGTTGCCGGAGAGGAACTTCCATCGGAAAATGACGAGGAAGCTTCAGCAGAAGACACTGACGAAGATGAAACGTCTTCTGATGATGAGAATGAAAAAAATGCTTCTGGTGAAAAAGAGGAAGGATAGCAACCTTCTTAATCCAAATAAATCCTGCCAAATCTTAGTTCTATAATGTCCCAACAATTATCGCATACCCAGCTAATTGACTTAGCCAATCGCTTCGGTACGCCTTTGTATGTCTATCACGCAGAAAAAATTAAAGAGCAATATCAAAAACTTACGCAGGCATTTCGCAATACAAACACCGTTTTTTTTTATGCCTGCAAGGCGCTTACCAACGTCAACGTTTTAAAATATATCTCTTCGCTTGGCTGCGGCATTGATTGCAGCAGCATCAACGAAGTAAAA
>JBQCHB010000439.1:0-3603 GCA_051955075.1 Flavisolibacter sp. | reverse complement strand
GCATTCGTTTTAATGAAGATAATTTCAATATGGTTGTAAATGACCAATTCGAACAGGGCACGGTGATGGTTCAAAGAAATAACCCTGTTTTTAAAACTGCAGAAAAAACTTACATCAAAGAACTGTCAACACTGCAAGTGAAAGAGCCTGCGGTAGCCATATTAACGAAAGAAGGAAAGAATATTGTAGCAGTTGCTCATTATGGCAAAGGGGCTGTAATAGCTATCGGCGATCCGTGGATATATAATGAATATGTCGATGACAGAAAATTGCCTTCCGATTTCGACAATTACAAGGCAGCAGAAGATTTAGTGCAATGGCTAATTAAAAAATCAAAGAAAAATTGAGGTTAAAGAAAATACATACCATTTATTGCTTTGCATTTTCGTTGAGCCTTTTATTAGGTTCCTGCATGGCTGCACGAACGAAAAAAATTTCTTCTAAAATTATTGTTGATGCTAAAGGAAAAGGCGATTATCGTTCCATTCAGGCGGCTATCAATAGTTTGCCTGATTCTTCTTTGATACCCGTAACCATTTTTATTAAAAATGGAGTGTACAATGAAAAAGTGTACATCGAAAAAAGCAATCTTATTTTAGAAGGAGAGGATCGTGATAAGACGATCATTACACAAGATATTGCAAGGGATGAATGGCGTTGCAACCACAAAGATGACTGGGGTGTTGCTACGCTGAATCTTGATGGCAATGATATTACCTTGAAGAACCTCACCGTGGCCAATGATTATGGATTTCATTACAAAAAACCAAGAATAATTGTTTGCGCTGCAGACTCGGCTCAAAAAACAATTACCAATGGCGGCCATCAAATGGCCATCCGTACCATTATGACAACAAGGTTGAAGGCTATTAATTGCCGCTTTCGTGCTTACGCCGGCGACACGGTAAGTCCCTGGAATTTGCAGGACGGCATGTTCTATTTCAAAGATTGCCTTATAGAAGGTGGCGTAGATTTTTATTGTCCACGAGGCTGGGCGTGGGCTGAAAATTGCACGTTTTATGCCAATACAGGTCCCGCCAGTATTTGGCATGATGGTTCGGGCAATCCTGATTTTAAAACCGTGTTGAAAAATTGCCGGTTCGATGGATTTCAGGGTTTCAATTTAGGCCGCTATCATAAAGATGCGCAGTTCTATCTGGTCAATTGCAGCTTTTCAAAAAACATGGCCGATAAAGACATTTATGTAGTGCCGACCAACAATACAATATTGTGGGGCCGCAGGGTATATTATGCCAATTGTCATAGAGATAATGGCGATTATACATGGTTTAGAGATAATTTGAAAACAGCGCAAGGCGTTCCTGAACTAACTGATATAACTGTTAGCTGGCTGTTCAAAGGGAAATGGAATCCAGATAACAATAACTAAAAGACTTGTGATTTTAAAATTGATTTTACCATTAGTGATTAAATTTTAAGAATTAAGTGACCTATGATCTTGTCTCGTTATACATTAAAAAACATCAGCAGCGACTCTGTTAGCATGCCTGATGAATCATTATTTGAATTGCCGGAAAAAGTATTGCAGTTTGGCACCGGTGTGCTTTTACGGGGACTGCCAGATTATTTTATTGACAAAGCCAACAAGAATGGAATTTTTAATGGCCGCATTGTAGTTGTAAAATCAACAGCACAAGGCGATTCGTCAGCGTTTGATAAACAGGATGGTTTGTATACTTTATGCGTAAGAGGCCTGGAAAATGGGAAAAAGGTGGAAGAGAATATTATTAATGCTTCTATAAGCCGGGTACTGAACTCCGCTGAGCAATGGGAACAGGTTTTAGAATGTGCCCACAACCAGCACATGCAAATTATCATTTCCAATACAACAGAAGTAGGCATTCAATTGGTAAAAGATGATGTGCGCCATCATCCGCCAAAGTCTTTCCCCGGAAAACTACTGGCGTTCTTATACGAACGTTTTAATGCTTTTGGCGGCAGTGAACATAGTGGAATGGTTGTTATTCCAACCGAACTGATTCCGGATAATGGAAAAAAATTAGAGTCAATTATTTTAGAATTGGCGCACTTAAACGGACTGGAAGACAGCTTTATAGAATGGATAGAAAAGCATAATTGTTTTTGCAATTCTTTAGTGGACCGTATTGTACCCGGCAAGCCAGAGGCAAATATTCAGCAGGAGGTTGAAAATGAATTGGGATATACAGACAGCTTGTTGACCATGTCTGAAGTATATCGTCTCTGGGCTATTGAGGGCAATGAACATGTAAAAAGTATTTTGTCTTTTGCCCAGGCCGATGAAAACCTGGTTATAGAACCCAACATTGATATTTACAGGGAACTGAAATTGCGCATGCTCAATGGAACGCATACATTAAGTTCCGGTTTGGCTTTCCTTGCCGGCTTTGCAACGGTGAAAGATGCTATGGATGATGAAACAATGGCAAATTTTATTCGAGACATTATGCAAAACGAAATTGCGCCTTCCATTCCTTACAATGTCAATTTGCATGATGCACAGCATTTTGGGAAACAGGTGCTGGATCGTTTTCACAATCCGCACATACGCCATTTGTGGTTGAATATTACCATGCAATACAGTTCTAAAATGCAATTGCGCTGTATTCCTGTTTTATTAAAACACTACCAGTCGCATCAAACACCACCCGAACTGTTCACTTTAGGGTTTGCCGCTTACCTGCTTTTTTCAAGACCTTTTGAAAGAAGAGGAACACAATATTTTGGCAAATACAACAACGAAGTTTATTTAATACAGGACGAAAGAGCAGAATATTTTTATAAGAAAGCAGGTCTTGCCACTTCTGATTTTGTGCAGCAAACATTAGGCGATGCAGCATTCTGGGGCCTGGATTTGAATTCACTCCCGGGATTTGCAGAAGCTGTTGAGCGCAAACTACATTTGCTTACGGTTAGTGGCATAAAAGAAACGGTTGAAGCAGTCCTGTCTAAAAAAGTAATTGCTGCATGACACAAAAGGTTTTAAAAATACATCCGCTCGATAATGTAATAGTAGCCCTGCAGGATATTGCAGGCGGCGAAACTGTGTTATACAACGGGACTTCTTATAAGGTTGTTGATAACATTCCGGCAAAGCATAAATTTTTTGCACAGGATATGAATGCCGGTGATGAAGTGATAATGTATGGTGTGCTGGTGGGCAAAGCACAAAATTGTATTCCACGCGGCGGCTTAATGTCAACATTTAATGTAAAACATGCTGCCGAACCTTACGCTTACAAAGGTTCAAACTATCAATGGAAGGCTCCTGATGTTTCAAAATTCAAAGACAGGACATTTAATGGTTATCACCGCAGCGATGGCAGGGTAGGCACAGCCAATTATTGGTTATTCATTCCAACTGTTTTTTGTGAGAACAGGAATTTGGATGTGATAAAAGAAGCGCTGCATAATGAATTGGGCTATGCTGTTTCTGACAAATACAACCGTTTCACAAAGCAGTTATTGAATGCTTACAAGGAGAATAGCGATATCAATAATATTGAGCTTAGTCCTTTATCAAATGATGCTGAACGCTTTTTCAAAAATGTTGATGGCATCAAGTTTTTAAATCACCAGGGTGGTTGTGGCGGTACAAGACAG
>JBQCHB010000438.1:0-18061 GCA_051955075.1 Flavisolibacter sp. | reverse complement strand
GGAACCGCCTACGATTACATGGACAATTATGTACAACGCGTATCGAATTTCATATTAGATTCTGTTCCTGAAAAGCAAACCGTAATGTCTATTACGGCACCTGGCTTTGCAAGCGGCGCTACCAACTCCGGAATGGTTCGTGTAACCTTGGTTGACCCAAAAGACAGAAGCCGGTCGCAGGAGGAGATTGTGAAAATGGTGAATAGGAACCTTTCTAAGTTTAATGAAGGAAGAGCATTTGCATCGGAAGAACAAACGATACAGGTAAACCGCCGCGGCGGACAACCGGTGCAGTTTGTTATTCAAAACAATGATTTCAATAAACTGGCCGAAGTGCTGCCCAAATTTTTGGATGCAGCCAACAACAGCCCGGTGTTGCAGGGTGTTGATGCTGACCTGAAATTTAATAAGCCGGAACTGCGCATTAATGTTGATCGTTTGAAAGCAAGTGAATTAGGTGTAAGTGTTGATGACGTATCTCAAACTTTACAATTAGCATTGAGTAATCGCCGCATGGGCTATTTTACTAAAGAAGGTAAACAATATGGTGTGTATGGCCAAGTAGTTCGTGCAGACAGAGACGACCCAACTGATTTGAAGTCTTTGTACGTTCGCAACGCTTCAGGACAAATGATCAGTCTTGATAACCTGGTAAGCTTCGAAGAAGCCACTACGCCTTCTACCATTTATCACTTCAACCGTTTTAAATCGGCTACCATATCAGCAGGATTAGCTCCCGGCAAAACTGTTGGTGATGGCATTGCAGCCATGCAGCAAATTGCAGATAAATTGCTGGATGATACCTATACTACTTCCCTTGCCGGTACCAGCCGGGACTTTGCAGAAAGTTCCAGCAATATCGGCTTTGCGTTCTTCCTTGCTATTGGATTGATCTTTTTGATCCTTGCAGCACAATTTGAAAGTTTTATTGACCCAATCATTATCATACTTACAGTGCCGTTAGCTATTGCCGGTGCAGTACTGTCGCTGTGGCTATTTGGTCAAACGCTGAATATATTTTCAGAGATTGGTATGATCATGCTGATTGGCCTCGTAACCAAGAACGGTATTTTGATTGTAGAATTTGCCAATCAAAACCGCCTGCAGGGCATGAAAAAAACCGAGGCTGTTATTTATGCCGCCAGCCAACGTCTGCGCCCTATTTTAATGACCAGCTTAGCCATGTCTTTTGGGGCCTTGCCTATTGCACTATCATTAGGTGCAGCATCTACAAGCCGCATTCCGTTGGGTATTGTAATTGTGGGTGGAATTATGTTTTCGCTGATACTAACTTTATTTGTTATCCCGGCTATGTATTCTTATATGTCTTCCAAAAAGAAAAAGAACGAACTGGAAGTAATGGAAGAACAACAAAGAGAAGCCGAACATGCACAACTGACACATTGATGAAACTTAAGAATATTGCACTCGTGTGTAGTTGTTTAATTGGATTGATGTCGAAAGCGCAGCGTCCTTTGACCTTAGATGAAGCAATTGCCACATCGCTTTCCAATAATTATGACATTCAATTATCAAGAAATGATTCGAGCCTTGCGGCATTGGACTATGCATTCTCCAATTATGCATTTTATCCAAGATTAAATGCCAGCGGCGGTATCAATTTTAATAACAACAATCAAAAGCAGGTGTTGGCCGATGGCAGCAAAAGAGAAAGCAATGGCATAAAGTCCAACACTTCTAATGCTTCTTTGAATTTAAACTGGACATTATTTGACGGATTAAAAATGTTCATTACCCGCAGAAGATTGGGCGAGTTGGTTGACCTCGGCGAACTGGAAATTAAAAACCAGGTAGTCAACAGTGTATCAGATGTGATGCGTACTTACTATGACATTAGCCGACAGCAACAACAGCTAAAAGCTGTGGAGGAACAAATGCAATTGAGCAGCGAACGATTGAAACTGGCGCAATACAAATTTGATGTGGGTACCGGAACCAAGTCGGATGTATTGCAGGCCCAGGTAGATTACAATGCACAAAAGTCGCAGCAGCTTACAGATATAACAGCTATCGTAAAGTTAAAGGAGCAATTGAATAATTTATTGGGCGTTACAGTTACCAATGATTTTACGGTGCTTGATACCATTCCACTGAACACAGATCTTACCTTAGATTCTATCCAGGGAGTTTTGGCCACTACTAACCCGCAACTTCTGTTAGCACAAAAAAATGTTGACATTGCAGGGCTGGCTTTAAAAGAAAGAAAAGCGGAACGTTTTCCAACCGTTACTTTTAATTCGGCTTATAACTTCAGCCGTACCAATAACAATACCGTGATCAACCAGTTTCAACCTTTGTTTAACCAAAACCACGGGTTCAATTATGGCTTAACGGCCGCTATTCCTATTTTCAACGGCTATATTACACGCCGCAATATCAGGGCAGCAGAATTGGACATTGAATACCAGCAACTACTATACAAAAAAAACCTGGCGACGATCAATACAAGTGTGACTACGGCTTACAGAGATTATGCACTGTATCAGCAAACGCTGGCTTTGGAGGAAGATAATATTAAATTGGTACGTGAAAATTTATTCATTGCACAGGAGCGTTACCGCCTGGGCGTCACTACATTTTTGGAAATGCGTACAGCAGAACAAAGCCTTGCAGATGCAACCAATCGTCTGATTGAAGCCAGGTATAATACCAAAGTAGCAGAGATAGAACTGTTGCGGTTGAGAGGAGATTTGGTGAAATAGTTTGGAGTTGATTTTTCATAGTTTATTTTAGCAGCAAATAATTTGAATGCCAGGTTCCTCTAATCCACTTGTTGGTATTGTTATGGGCAGCGATAGTGATTTATCCATCATGCAAGCTGCCGCCGACATTTTACAATACTTTGAAATTCCTTTTGAATTAACTGTCGTGTCTGCACATCGTACACCTCAGCGTATGTTTCAGTATGCACAATCGGCAAAAGAAAGAGGGTTAAAAGTAATTATTGCCGGCGCCGGCGGTGCAGCGCATTTGCCCGGCATGGTGGCTTCACTTGCGCCACTGCCCGTAATTGGTGTTCCTATCAAATCAAGCAATTCAATTGATGGCTGGGATTCGGTACTTTCTATTCTGCAAATGCCGAATGGTGTACCTGTAGCTACTGTAGCATTAAATGCCGCAAAGAATGCAGGCATATTGGCAGCAGAGATAATCGGCGCCTTTGATGAAGGAATTGGAAATAAAATAGCCGCATACAAAAAGCAAATGAATGAAGAAGTATTAAATAAGGTAGAGAAATTGAAGGAAGGGGGGTGGGCTAATGGATTTGACAATATTTAGCAATGATCAAAGTTAGTTGGAGATTGCCGGCGAATTTTTAAATAAACTAACTTTAGTAAATGAAAAAATATGAAGTTATCGTAGAAGATTCGAAAGCAATGGAGCTCACTGAGCTTCTTGAGAAATTACCTTACGTAAAGCAAGTGAAAGAAAGTGCGCCTGCCATTGATATTTACGCATTAGCTTCTGAACAGTCGCTTGGAGAAGATTGGAATTTAAAAGAAGACGATGAGTTCCAAAAACTCTATGGCAAATGAGTTATTGCAGAGGAGAAATAGTGTGGGTGAAATTTCCTTTCAGTGATGCTTCCACCACTAAATTGAGGCCGGCTCTTATTATCTCTAACGATTTTGTAAATAAAACGGGAGATTACCTGCTTATGCAGATCACATCCAAATTGCGGGGAGATAATTTATCGCTTATTATAAAAGAAGGTGATTTTGACAGCTCTCCTTTGTTGAAAAAAAGTGAATTGCGGCTGCATAAAATATTCATTCTTAATCAATCTTTATTAGCCGGGAAAATTACAAGTGTCTCTACAAATTTTATGGACTCGGTGGTTACCGAATTAAGCAAGTTAATTCAGTGAAAGGCTAAAAGAATAATAGCAACATCGCCATAATAGAACTTGCAAATTCTAGCCAACTTCACTCATGATCAAAAACTCTTGTTCTAACGTCAATGAATTTTTATATAAGGTCTCAATAAAGCCCCTGCCCCATTTTGCATAAAACAAACTAAAGTTTTCTTTTCTTTCCTGTAATCCATTGCCAGGAAAAAGTGCATTTTTTACGGCCTGTATCTGTCGTCTTTGGTCTAAATATTTTCGCTTTTCTGCACGCAACATTTTTTTCTCTAACTCCTGCAAAGTTTTTAATGAACGAGCTTTAATAGCTGCCACATGCCGTGATAAAGTAACGTCAATAGCACCTGCCTGCGTTTTTATTTGTTCAAATAATTCTTCTGCCTTTTCAAAATTACCATTAAGCGAAATAGGATGTTTTGCATTTCTTTCAACCAACAAATTCATCAATTCATTTTCCGGCAAAAAGAAATCGGCTACAGCAAATCCAAGCTTTTCAATTTTGGTTCTCCATTTTTCTTCCACTACTAAAAAGGAATTTCGCAACACTAAAACGGGATATACGATTTTATAATGTTCGAATAAATCTTTCAACTGCAACCAATACGCCATCTCTCCTCCCCCGCCAATGAAAGCTACATTAGGTAAAATGGTTTCCTGGTAAAGCCCTCTTAAAATCACATTCGGACTAAACCGTCCGGGATGGTTTTCAAGTTCCCTCTTCATTTCTTCTTCTGTAAAATGAAGTGCCGTATTGTGAACAACAAATACGTTCTCTTTTTGAACAATGCGTTCTCTTATATCATCTTTAAGGTAAAACAAATTGATGTCCCTGGGGTGTGCCTGTACGTCATATTGTTCTTCAAGCCTTCCGGAGGTTTGCTGTACAATTTCTGCAGGAATATTTTTAAAAAGATCATCTTCAAACACATTTTTCATCAACGCCTTTAGTGCCGGATGATCAGCAATGAGTACGATACGCCCGTAACTGCCATACAATTCGTTTACCACCTCGAACGTGGCTTCCTGTAGGGTTTTGCCGTTACTATAACAACGACGCAGCAACTCTATTACTTCTTTGCCATGCGGTTCGTTGGACAGTTGTCCTTCCAATTCTCCAATTAATTGAACCAAAGTTTTATCTACCACCATCCTGCCTACAGCACCTTTTTGTTCTTTCCGCCACTCTATTTTCTTTCCATCTACATACGTGTGGTTTAACTCTGCAAAATCAGCATCTTCTGAACCCATATAATAAACCGGAACGAAATTGTATTGAGGCAATTGCTCCTTTAAATAATCTGCAAGTTTGATGGCGTGGAGTATCTTATAAATAAAATACAACGGCCCGGTAAATAAATTAGGCTGGTGTGCCGTAGTGATAGTGAAAGTATTATCAGAATGTAAAAGCTCAATATTCTTTTTTATGGCATCATTAGCTGCTGCCGCCTTGTATTGCTGCTGCAATACGTTAACTAAAAGATTCCTGTTAACCGGCTGTTTTTGTTTTGCTTTTATCGTTTTTTCAATTCCCTGAAGTGTTGGAAGTTCCGCGTAAAAGGGTTGCAGCTTTTCTGAGCCGTTTAAGTAATCAAGAACAATTCTGGTAAAAGCGTTGGCCTGGTTGTATGAAATGCATTGTGCAGCAAACATGAGTTAAAAATAAAAACAAGTTGACAATGTAAATTGTTAAGTTATAAATAAGGCCCTGCTCTGTTTATCTATGTTATGTTTTTACATGCCCGGATGGCACAACTATTGCGAAAATTTTAAAAATTGTTTTATGATACGCAAGTTAAAATCCGGCGAATATCGCTTGTACTCCAGAAAAAAAGATCCAAAAACGAATAAACGTAAAAACCTCGGCACCTTTTCCACACTTGAGGCTGCAAAAAAGCATGAAAGGGACGTTCAATATTTTAAGCATCATTGAAGCTTTATATAACAGTTTCCCGGGTCAACTGGTTATTTACCGTGCGCCACAACCCGAGCGGATTTTCGTCTTTCAGTTCTTCCGGCAATAAATCGTCACTCCAGTTTTGAAAACAAACCGGACGGGCAAACCGTTTAATCCCATCTGCACCTACAGCGGTAAAACGGCTGTCGGTTGTGGCAGGATAAGGGCCGCCGTGTTGCATGCTTAAAGCTACTTCTACACCCGTCGGCACGCCATTCAATACAAATCGGCCGCAAATATCTTTTAAAGCATCTACTAACTCAGCGTGTTGTTTAACCTCCTCATCCGTAGCCATAAGGCTTGTGGTTAATTGCCCTTCCATTGTTAAAGCCAGTTGTAACATCTCATCTGCGTTTTTACATGTAACCAGCAAGGAAAAAGGGCCAAATATTTCTTTATGTAATAAAGGATTTTGTAAAAAATCACTTGCACTTACTTCGGCCAGCGTAGGAATGCTTTCCTCTTCTCCTGGTTCAAAATCTGTAATTGCCGTCACGTTCACACCATCTTCTGCTAATGCTTTTTCTCTTTTTTTATGAAAGTTTTTAGCAATACCTGCATGCAGCATTTTAACGGGTTGCACTTTTTGTATTTCTTCTCCCAATAATCTTTTAAATGAATTCAAGGTATCATTTTCTATTCCTACCAATATGCCTGGGTTGGTACAAAACTGTCCGGCACTTTGTGTAATGGAAGACGCATACATGGAAACAATTGCTTTTGTATCAGCCTTCAATTTTCCAGGCAAAAGAAAAACAGGATTGACGCTTCCCATTTCGGCAAAAACAGGAATGGGCACGGACCGTTGATTGGCAAGATCAAATAACGCTTTACCACCCTCGAACGAACCTGTAAAACCAACAGCTTTGGTCAACGGATGTTGTACCAAAGCTTTACCTACTTCAAAAGAAGCGCCATGCAAATGAATAAATATCCCTGGCGGCAGATTATTTTTCAGCGCGGCTTTTTTTACTGCACTGGCAACCATTTCAGATGTTTCAGCGTGGGCAGGATGTGCTTTAATGATCACAGGGCAACCTGCGGCCAAAGCGCAAGCCGTATCGCCGCCTGCAGTAGAATAAGCAAATGGAAAATTGGAAGCCCCAAATACAACCACGGGTCCTAGAGGCACCAACATTTTACGAAGGTCCTGTTTCGTGGTGTCAATCCTTATGTCGAGCCACGCACCTTCGGCACAGGCATCGCCATAAGATGTAAGCTGAAAAATCGTTCGCTTTAATTCTCCTTGCAATCTGGATTCTTCAAGGTTTGTTTCTCTGGCAGCTATGGGAATCAGTTCACTGGTCATTACAGCTAACTCCTCGGCAATGCTATGCATAAACGCAGCTCTTTGCTTTAAATTCTTCTGCCTGTATATTTTAAAAGCTTGCCAGGATTGCTGCAACGCCTCATCTATTTCTGCACTTGTTGCATCTTTATATATAGCCATGATACTGTTTTAAAGCAAAGTTCAGAAAACCTTTTAAGAGTTGATCAATACAACCAATGACCTGGAGATTGCGGTTTGCAGAATAGCCTTTACGACGTACAAGACCCGGTAGGTATCGGGTGCGATACAAGAAAAGTTCAATAGACTTATTGAAAGCTGGCCTATAAAGAATTATGAACACTTAGATTTTTAACAATAACAATACTTGTTAAAAGAGATAAGAACCGGCGAAGATATAGCCTGGAAATACTATTATAAAACCAGATTGATTATCTTCGTCATCATCCCTGAAAAATCAATCTATTGCAGGCACTTCTTTACTATTTAACGCTTCCTTTCATTTATCTTTTATCGCTATTGCCTTTCCGCATACTTTATGTTTTATCAGATGGCGTGTATGCCTTACTATTTTATGTAACGGGTTATCGCAAAAAAGTGGTTTTGAAAAATCTTCGCAATTCTTTTCCTGAAAAAACTCAGGAAGAGATTAATATTATTTGTAAAAAGTTTTATCACTATTTCTGCGACCTTACACTGGAAACATTTAAAACGCTTACCATTAGCAAAGAAAAAATGTTAAAGCGCTGCAGCCTTGAGCCAGGAGCTAAAATTCTTTTCGATCAGTTGGCAGCGACTAATCAAAGCGTCATTATTGTAATGGGACATAAAGGCAATTGGGAATGGGCAGGCAACACATTCAGCCTTTGTTGTAAACATCAATTATATGTGATCTATCACCCGCTATCAAACAAATATTTTAACGGCCTGGTGTATAAAATGCGAACAAGATTTGGTACTAAGCTGATAGCCATGAAAGATACGTTCCGGGAAATGACAAAAAGCAGAAGTGAATTGAATGCTACGGCTTTTATTGCTGATCAATCGCCTTCGCCAGACAAAGCTTACTGGATGCAGTTTTTAAACCAGGATACACCGGTATTTATGGGTACAGAAAAAATTGCACAAAAAATGAAATACCCGATTGTGTATGTATCGGTCAAAAAAATAAAAAGAGGCTATTATACTTTGGCAGCAAAGCTGCTGAAAGAACCGCCTTACATTTTAAATGAAGGAGAAATAACTACAGCGCATACAGAAAAACTGGAAAGAGATATTTTAGAACAACCTGAAACCTGGTTGTGGACGCATCGCCGGTGGAAGCATACAAGAGTGTAGTTTTTTTAGATTAAATTATAAATTCATTTCATGCTGCATGGTAAAGAATTAATATTGGCCACTAAACCTTTTGCTAAAGAAATAAAAAGCAAAAGCTGGTACTATACAATAACAACGCTTTCTTTGTTATTACTTTCCCTGGCAGGAACTGCTTTACTTCCTTTTCTTGCATTAAGGATTATTAGCAGCGTTATAGCGGGTTTGCTCATCATCCGCATGTTCATTATTTACCATGACCATCAGCATCATTCTATCTTGGTAAAGTCGCGTACAGCCAATTGCATCATGACTGCTTTTGGCATTTATATGCTGTCGCCATCGAGTATATGGAAACGTTCTCACGACCATCACCACAACCATAATTCCAAATTATTCAGTGCCAGCATCGGATCATATCCCATTGCTACGAGAAAGAAATTTTTAGAAATGCCGCCAAAGGAAAGGATGGCATATTTAGCTACAAGGCATCCCATTACTATTTTATTGGGATACCTTTCTATGTTTGTTTATGGCATGTGCATCCGTTCTTTTATAAGTAATCCAAAAAAACATGTTGATTCGCTTATTGCGCTCATTTTGCATGTTGCAGCTGCTGTTTGTATTATTTTATTTTTAGGTTGGCAAACATGGGTTCTGCTATTCTTTCTTCCTTTTTTTATTGCTTGTGGACTTGGTTCTTATTTCTTCTATGCACAGCATAATTTTCCCGGTGTTGTATTCTCTGATAATAAAAGTTGGGCGTATGAAAAAGCTGCACTTGAATCTTCCAGCTTTATGAAGATGAATCCTGTTATGACCTGGTTTTCGGGCAATATCGGATACCATCATGTTCATCATCTCAATTCGAAAATCCCTTTCTACAGATTGCGGGAAGTGATGGATCATTTTCCAGAATTGCAGGCATGTAAAACAACCTCGCTCAAGCTTAAAGATATAAGAGCATGCCTTCGTTTAAAGGTTTGGGACCAGGAAAGAAACAAAATGGTAGGATTGAAAGGAATTTGATGTAGAATGCCGTTCATTGTACTTTTTGTGTAACAGCTTTAACATATTCTTAGTTCGCTTACAGTAACCATTGTTGTCAATAGAGAAACTAAGAAGTATGCGAGTCGAATTATTCATAGTGCTGTTGGCCGTAGCTTTTCTGCTAATGATTTATAAAAGGAAAAGCATGGATAAAGATTTGAAAAGAGATTTATAATTTTCCCGAAGATTGTTCCGGCTTTCCAACACAATCTGCTACAAATTTTCTCCAGTCATAATCTCTTGCCTCTTCGTTTAATAAAACCTAACTTCATTTCTCTAAAAATTAAGGTATGAGTAACCCTCATCAATTACAAATAAAAGCAGCCCTAAAAATTCAAAAACCTGTACACCAGGTATTTGAAGCTATTGCAGATCCTGCACAGATGTCTAATTATTTTATTTCTAAAAGCTCGGGGCGTATGGAAGAAGGTAAAACCCTGCAGTGGCAGTTTCCTGAAATGGATATGGTGTTCCCTATCCGCGTACAAAAAGTTGAGCAGGATAAATTCATTTCATACGAATGGGATGATGTAGACGGCACCAAAACTTTAGTGCAGATGACATTAAAACCCGTAAATGGCAATGAAACTTTTATAACCGTTACCGAAGGAACAAAAGAAAATAATGAAGCCGGCATTAATTGGTTAGGCCGTAATACAGAAGGCTGGGCTAATTTTTTGGCTTGTTTAAAAGCCTGGGTTGAATACGGCATCAATTTAAGAAAAGGCGCCTTCGATCCTTCGCAAATGCCTGAAGTCAATTCTTAAAATGTGCTGTTTCAATCTCGTTTTCCAGCATCACTTTATCAAAATGGTTCAATTTATTCAACTCCAATATTGTTGTGGTGCCGTCTGAAGACTCGTGATACATAGGCCTGAATTTAGCACCCCAAATAATTTCTTTATAAGTATAGGATGTGCGTTGCATTACAACATTAGAAAAAACAGGATTAAAACCTGTTACCTGTACCAATACTTCAACATCAGAATTTTTTAAATCTTCTTCAATAAAATGAAGCAATGGGCTGTCATTGTCAATAGGATGCACTACCGTCCAGTTCATATTGAACATATCTACGCGGGAACGTTCTAAACTTAACTGGTAAAATTTGTATTCAGGTTTTTCATTTTCTGTTGCTATGAATGAAAGATTGATTACCACCTTAACATCACTTAAATGATGATTGTTTTTATAAGGCACCATACGAAACATCAGGGCTTTCCCATTCCGGTAAGGACTTACCAAAGCATTCTCGCTAAAGTCAATAAAAGCCTGCGGCCTTGTAAACCGTCCGTATAGCAAACCCGTTACCAAAGCAAAGAATAACCAGCCTGCCATAGATTGTATGGAAGCCAAAAAATCGGCGCTATCTGCCACAGGATTAATTCTTCCATAGCCAACCGTAGTAAAAGTTTGTGTACTAAAATAAAACACTTCACGTATCCGGCCCCAAAATGTTGTGGATATAAGTCCCTGCAATTGATTTTCTCCTATAACTAAATAAGCAACCGTGAAAACCATGTTTACCAGCAAATAAAAGAGAAGAATGAGGCCGATAAATTTTAGCCACGACAGTTCCAGCAAATAAGAATAAAAACTTGATCGTCTTAAAAAAGATACGCCTTCCTTACGCAGGTTGAATGATCCGTCTTTATTCATAAACCGGCCGCCTATTTGGCCGGGCTGATTACCAAAGCCTGTGTCAGGGTTTGATTTTGAAAAAGGATTTACTCTGCCAGAAGACATAAAAATATTTAGTTGTACAATGTAGTGAATCGTTACGCGAATTTAAATCACTAATTGCACGAATTGGGTGCAATAGTCTGTAATGAATGAAACTATACAGTTTCCATTATCAACAATCTCTGCGCACAACACGAACTCATTACTAATTATTTATTATTCATTTCCTCAGCCCGGACTTCATTTTTATCAATTCATACAATGCAGGGTTGTCCTGCCTGGCAAGGCACTCTACTTTCGGCCTTCATTTATTTTTTATGAAAAAGATCATTCTTGTAACGATACTGTTCCTTCCCTTTCTATCTCAGGCTCAATTTGGTGGCCTATTGAATAAAGCAAAAAGCAAAGTGCAGCAACGCGTTGACAACAAAGTAGACAAGGCCATGGATAATGAGTTGGACAAAGTGGAAGGTAAAAATCCGACTACTGCTAGTGCTGCTCCTGCACAAAACCCCCAGGAAAAAGTTACTGCACCTGTAGAATCATTGGTAAGCTATTCCAAATACGATTTTGTACCCGGAGAAAAAATAATTTACACAGAAGATTTTTCGCAGGAAGCTATTGGTGAGTTGCCATTGAACTGGAATACAAATGGCAAAGCAGAAGTAGTAACACTCAGTTCATTCAGTGGAAAATGGCTGCGTATTTATCAGAATGCTTTATACCTCACTGCAAATAAGGATTCATTCAGTAAAAACTTTACAATTGAGTTCGACATGGTGCTGCAAATGAAACCGAATGGATGGTTGTATCCTGAATTCATATTTGGTTTTATGTCAACAGAAACTGAAACGGCAAACGACAATGCTTTTCTAAGAGATTTTGAAAAATATGCTGCTGTACAAACCAACCTGCATCTTGGCGAAGGAGGCAACACACGCACTGCCGTTGAAAGCTCTTACGATGGCAAAGACTATTTCCGTTCGGAAAATCAAAACCTGGCGGCGCTTGAAAAATTTTACAGCAAAATTGCCCACGTTTCCATGCAGGTGCAGGATAAACGTTTGCGCATTTGGTTCAATGGAGAAAAAAAGTTTGACATACCGATGGCCGTTCCTACTGGCCACCCCTATAACCAACTATTCTTTAAACTTTCGCCTTCCAATTATAAAGATGACATGCTTTCATTTTATATCAGCAATATAAAAGTGGCCACAGGTAAACCCGATACAAGACACAAATTAATTGAAGAAGGAAAGTTCAGCACAACCGGGATTTTATTTGATAATGCCAGCGCTGTCATTAAACCAGAATCGGCTGGTGTATTAAAAGAAATCGGGACAACACTAACAGAGAACGGCTCTGTAAAAATCAAGATCATTGGGCATACCAGCAGCGACGGCGATGATGCTGCCAACATGGAACTATCGAAGCAAAGAGCTGCGGCCGTAAAGGATTATTTGGCAAAAGAATTTTCTATTGACCCTGCACGTATGGAAACCGAAGGCAAAGGAGAAACCAAACCTGTTGGAGATAATAAAACCAAAGAAGGAAGAGCACAAAACAGGCGTGTGGAATTTGTGAAACTATAACCACAATTAAAACTTCTATCAACAAATCATCAGCGCAACTGAATAACAGCAAATTACGCAACCATGAAAAAAAGTTTGTTTCTTATTGCTTTGGTTGGCCTTAGTTGTGCTTTGCAAACAAATGCCCAATCGTTTCAAAATGACATTGCTTTATTTACTTCGGAAAAAGATTTTTCTTTTGCTGTTTCTGAAAAGATTGCTGAAACTACAGCTTCGAAAATTTCGGCCGCTGATCTAAAAACCTTTATAAACAAAAAGCAAAAAGTAAAAGCAGTTTTAGGCTACACAAAGGAAAACCGGCCAGTAGAAGTATATTATTTTCCTGGCACTTGCAATAAAAAAGCTTTAATCATTGGCGGCATGCATGGCTCGGAACTTTCTTCCATAGAAGTAGCGAGAAATATCATCGAGACATTATCGAAAGATGTTGCTCCTTATTACGACGTATTGATTATTCCGAGTCTTTTCCCTGACAATGCGGTAGCTGCCTCACACGTTTTAGCAAAGAAACCGGTGGTGAATTTTGGGCGTTACAGTTCTGCTGTCAGCACCGACCCCAACCGACAAATGCCTTGTCTTGGAAAAGAGTTTGACGCATCCAACCCGGTTGATTTTTATGGAAGGCCAATTGAACGAGAAAATCAATACCTGCTTCAGTTAATACAGGATTACAAACCTGCACGCATCGCAAATCTGCATGCCATCAGGGATATAACAAAAGCGGGTATTTATGCTGATCCACGAACCGATTGCAATGGCCTGGCATTAGGATTTAAAAGTGACAGTACACTGGCCGTTTCAATGGCAAAATTTATTGGTGACAATGGTGGCTGGATTGCAGGCAATGATCTTTTAAATAATCCAACCGCTTTGTATTACCACGATCCGGAAATTGCAGATGAAGGAACGCTGCAAAAAAGAAACTTGCATGGCTCGCCGTTGCCAAATAACCGAGGTTATGGTGTTTCCTTAGGTGGATGGGCCACTACGGCTGTTTGCAACGAAAAAGCTAGTGCCGGTCGGGATGCTATGCGTTTGATCACTGTTGAATTTCCTGGTTACAAAAATTCTTCTTCATATTCAGATGAAGAACAAAAAAATAATTGCTTATCTAATGTTCAATTATACAGCATGGCTATTGTCAAAATTTTCCTTGATAAAATTTGTGAAGAAGATTAAGCGTTCCCGACTTTCAATTCTATATCTCCACCAACAGGATGTGCCACACAAGTGAGTACCATGCCGTTTTCAAGTTCCTTATCCGTCAGCACTTCATTATAAGAATGCCACACTTTTCCTTTGACACATTTTGCCAGGCAATTACCACAGCGTCCTACTTCGCAACTGTAAGGCAAAGACAGGCCTTGCTTTTTTGCAGCCTTTAAAACAGAATCAGGATAATAAACCTTCACATCATAATTATACTTTCCAAAATAAATATGCGCCGTATGCATTTCTTTATCAGGTGGCAATAAAGATGGCGTCTTGATAGATTCAATGTTGAAGTTTTCTTTTTTAATATGGTCTTTTGAAATACCTGCTTCCTGCAAAGTATAAGTGCACATGCGCATATAAGATTGCGGACCGCAGATGTAAAACAAGGCTTCAGAAAAATCATCAGCCGAAAAACGATTGATCGTCTGTAACAGCAAGTCGCGATGGAGACGGGCTTTACTTAAATCTGATTCGTTGCTGAACAAAAACTCTGCATGAAACCTGTTATTGTATTTCTCTTTTAATTGTATTAACTCTTTTAAAAAAACTGTTTTTGAAGGTGAAGCATTGCTATAGACCAAAACAATTGACAGGCGTTCATATTTATACAAAGCCGTTTTCAATAAAGAAAAAACAGGTGTAATGCCACTGCCCGCAGCAAAAAAGAAAACCTGATTATATGCCCTAATATTTTCCGGCAGCGTAAATAAACCACCGGCGCCTATGGTTGTTAGTACTTCTCCTACTTTGGCATTATCTATCAGCAATCTTGAAAATAATCCGTTCTCGATGCGCTTTACACCGATGGATAAGGGTTCATTTAAAATGGGTGAAGATGTAATGGAATACGATCTTCTGATTTCTTCATTATTGTGCGCTGTAACAAGTGTGAGATATTGGCCAGACTCATATTGAATGTTATGTCCTTCTTCAAAGACAAAAGTTTTAAAGCCTTCCACTTCTTCATGTATTTCTTTGATCGTGATTTTTCTATACAGTTCATCTTCAAGCTTCATGATCTAAATTTCGTTAATTGAACCATTCTTATTACAAAAAACTCCAGCCAAAGCCGGAGTTTATTATTCAGATTTGTATATTCTTATAATTCTACTACATCTCCTTCTAAATCGTAATCGTATGCCTTTGTAATTTTTACTTTTACAAAATCACCGATCGGTAATTTTGCTTCGCTATTGATCACTACTTCGTTATCTACTTCCACACTATCAAATTCCGTACGTCCCAAATAGCGGCCAGCTTCTTTTTTATCAATCAGTACTTTGAAAGTTTGCCCTATTTTCTCCTGGTTTTTTTCATAACTGATCTCTTGCTGTACGCTCATTATATCTTCTGCTCTGCGCTGCTTTTCTTCAGCAGGTATGTTATCAATTAAATCATAAGCAGAAGTGTTTTCTTCATGCGAGTACGTGAAGATGCCTACACGGTCGAAACGTTGTCTTTCTAAAAATCCTTTCAGTTCTTCCACATCATCCAATGTCTCACCTGGAAAGCCTGTAATCAATGTAGTACGCAAGCAAATGCCCGGAACGGTTTCCCTAACGTTTTGCACAAGGTCTTCCATTTCTGTTCTTGTAATCTGCCGGCGCATGGCCTTCAACATGTTGTCGGCTGCATGTTGCAAAGGCATGTCTAGATAATTACAAATGTTTTCTCTTTCACGCATTACTTCCAAAATCTCCATTGGGAACTTATGTGGATAAGCGTAGTGCAAGCGAATCCATTCAATACCCGCAACATCACTTAACCTTTTTAACAGGTCGGCCAGCATTCTCTTTTTATACAGGTCCAATCCATAATAAGTCAGTTCCTGTGCAATCAGCATGATCTCTTTTACACCACGCCTGGCCAAGCTTTCGGCTTCTTTTACCAAATCATCAATAGAACGGCTTACGTGCTGGCCACGCATTAATGGAATAGCACAAAAAGCGCAGGTGCGGTTACAGCCTTCCGAAATCTTTAAGTAAGCATAATGTTGCGGCGTTGCCAATAGCCTTTCTCCCAACAGTTCGCTTTTATAATCAGCTTCAAACTTTTTGAGAATAAGGGGAAGTTCCATAGTGCCAAACCAGGCATCTACTTCAGGAATGCTTTGCTCCAGGTCTTCGCGGTAGCGTTGGCTTAAGCAACCGGTTACGTATACCTTATCAAGCTTGCCTTTTTGTTTCAGGTTTACCTGTTCCAAAATGGTGTTGACGCTTTCTTCTTTAGCTTTGTCGATAAAGCCACAGGTATTTACAATAACAATATTGTGGTCCTTCTTTGCATTTTCGTGCACCACATTAATATCATTGGCTGCCAACTGGCCACTTAACACTTCGCTGTCCACCATGTTTTTACTACAGCCCAGTGTAATGATATTAACCTTATCTTTTTTAAGAGTTTTTGCTTTCATGCGAGGCGCAAAGGTACTCATTCCAGCTTGGGCAAATGAGCCGTTGCTGAATTTTTGCATAATAATAAAAAGCCCATCCGTTGGGATGGGCCAGGCTTATTTGGTTGGTATGTTGTTAAAAAGCATAACGGGCAGCTATACCAAAACGGCCAGCTGTAAACTGATCGCCATAAGACGAATGCGTAATTCTGAAAGTAGGACGCCAGTCGAATGAAAAGTTTATAGGGGCATTGTCCAATTTATAATCGAGGCCACCTACTGGTCTTAAAAAAATATCAGAGCCACCGGAATAGAATCCGAACATGGGGCCTACACCAGCATACCATTGTAAACCTGCAGCGTTTTTAATAGGCGCATGATATTGATACTCTAAGTCAATATAAGTAATGCCTGAACCGAAAAGCAATTGCGCTTCTCCTGCATGATGCTCAGTAAAGAAATGCTTTCCTGAAAATCCAAAATCAGTTTCACCGCTTCCGAAGTCAATTCTGAAACCCAATCCGTTTGAATAACCCGAACCAGTTTTTTGAGCCGAGGCGCCCATTTGTAAAGCCACAATCAATAGAGCTGCGGATAAGATCTTTTTCAACATAAGCTATAAGGTTTAAATTTTAAAGGCGCAAATCTAAGAGGTACGCTATTTAAAACCTAAACCCTACCGATAGACTTTCAATAACTGTGCTTGAATTGTTATAATTGTTGTTCGAATTGATCAAACAATTGAAGTAATTATTTATTAAGGCTAAACAAACTGTCCACAAATTCATGTTTGTCAAAAACCAAAAGGTCTTCCATTTTTTCGCCAACACCAATGAACTTAACCGGAATCTTAAATTGATTGGCAATGGCCAATACCACGCCGCCTTTTGCTGTGCCATCAAGTTTAGTGATGGCCAAAGCTGTAACGTCCGTTGCCGCTGTAAAATGTTTTGCCTGTTCTAAAGCATTTTGGCCTGTTGAACCATCAAGTACCAAAAGGACTTCATGCGGCGCACCGGGGATAACTTTTTGAACACTTCTTTTGATCTTACTTAATTCATCCATTAAATGTGCTTTGTTATGCAGGCGGCCTGCTGTGTCAATTAGTACAACATCAGACCCTTTAGCTATAGCACTTTGTACAGAATCAAAAGCAACGGCTGCAGGATCGGAACCCATGGCTTGTTTTACAATAGATACACCGGTTCTTTCAGACCATATAGTTAACTGGTCAACAGCAGCGGCCCTGAAAGTATCAGCTGCACCCAGCAGAACATTCTTTTCTGCTTTTTTAAAATTGTAAGCCAGTTTTCCAATTGTTGTTGTTTTTCCTACACCGTTTACACCAACCACGAGAATAATGTAAGGCTTATGCGGGAGACCGGAAGTGAAATCATAAGAGCTGTTGCCAACCAGCATGTCTTCAATTTCTTCCTGCAGAATTTGATTGAGTTCACTTGTATTAAGATACTTGTCTTTTGCGACACGCTTTTCTATACGATCTATGATGGCAACCGTGGTCTCAATGCCCACATCGGCTGTAACCAGTGCTTCTTCAAGATTATCCAGCACTTCTTCATCCACAGTGCTTTTACCGGCAATGGCTTTTGATACCTTTGAAAAGAAATTTTCTTTCGTTTTCTGAAGACCTTCGTCCAGGCTTTCTTTTTCCTTTTTCCCGAAGAGT
>JBQCHB010000437.1:0-7635 GCA_051955075.1 Flavisolibacter sp. | reverse complement strand
ACCAAAAGACTTTCTTATTTGCACAAACACCGCTTCATTGTTATACATGGCCAACCTGGGTTGTATAGAAATGAACCCCTGGCACTCAAGAGTTCAGTCACCGCTTTTTCCGGATTGGTGTGTAATTGATTTAGATCCGGGTATTATTTCATTCGAAAAAGTTATTGAAGCAGCACAAGTGGTGAAACAGGTTTTAGATACTTTGCAAGTGCCCTCTTATCCAAAAACTTCCGGATCAACAGGTATTCACATTTACATTCCTCTTGGCGCAAAGTATAATTATGAGCAGTCGAAACAGCTGGCAGAACTGGTTGTGAATTTAGTACATGAAGAACTGCCTGCGTTTACAAGCCTCATTCGCAATCCACAAAAAAGAAAAGACAAAATTTATCTTGATTATTTACAAAACCGGCCTATTCAAACTATTTGCGCACCCTATTCTGTGCGGCCAAAGCCCGGTGCTACAGTTTCGGCGCCGCTGCATTGGAGCGAAGTAAAAAAAGGTTTAAAAATATCAGCCTTCACTATCAAAAATATTTTTGAAAGAGTAAAAACTGAAGGCGATCTTTTCGAAGGTGTTTTAAGCAAAGGAATTGACCTGAACAAGACTTTAAAAGGTTTGGCCAACCTAATTTAAATGCGTGATGCGGCAGGTTTTTGAATAAGCTTTCGCTTCTCCTACTTTTACAGAATAAGACCAGGCAGGCTCCTCAATATTTGCTATGTGCAAATGATTAAACACCTCTGCAAGGTTTCTCATGTCTACATATTCACCACAATCGCAAAGGATAAAATGTTTTTGCTCATCTGCCGGTAAATGATCTATTGTTTTCATGAAAAGAAAAAGGTCAAGCATTGTTCCGCACTTTTGTTAATTGGAAAGAAATTTAAAACCAGTTATAAACAGGTTTATGCACAGATAAAAAGCACACTTCGCAATTAGAAGTAAGTCAAAAAAGTTATGTTGCTAAAGTTGGTACGCTCTGTGATGTACTAAACAAAAAATTATGACAAGTTTCGGCGAGTTGATCCGTTCAGATAAAACTGTATTGGTTGATTTTTCGGCAGAATGGTGTGGCCCTTGCAAAATGATGGCGCCAATTTTAAAACAAGCGAAAGAGAACCTGGGCGATAAAGCCACCATTATTAAAATAGACATTGATAAAAACCGAAGTGTTGCTGAGCAGTTCCAAATACAAAGTGTACCAACGCTTATACTCTTCAAAAACGGGCAAATTAAATGGCGGCAATCTGGTGTGGTACCCGCGGATGCTTTAGTGAAAACAATTAATCAATTTGCTTAGTGTCAGTACTGACATCTAAGCCAGTTTCCATTATTTTTTACGAAACTTTCCCTTACCATTTTTGCTCATTCAGTGATTCCAAAATGTTGTAATAACTCACGTACCGGTCTTCATCAATTTCTCCATCAATCACCGCCTGCTTGATAGCGCATCCGGGTTCGTTAATGTGGAGGCAATTATTAAATTGGCAGTTCTGCAAACGTTCTCTCATTTCCGGAAAATAACCCGACAGTTCTCCTTTTTCTACATCCACTAAACCAAATTCTTTCATACCGGGTGTATCAATAATTTTTCCACCAAAAGGAAGATCATACATCTCGGCAAAGGTTGTGGTATGCTGCCCCTTTTTGCTCCAGCCGCTTACATCCTGTGTACGAATTTGCGCATGCGGAAGCACAGCATTTATAAAAGTAGATTTACCTACCCCACTATGCCCGCTGATCAAAGTAGTTTTATCTTTTAATAAATCTTTTATGTCTTCTAAGCCGCTATTATTTTTTAAGCTAACGCCGATCACTGTGTAGCCAATGTTCTGGTACACTTCTTTCAGGCTTTCGAACAAGGCCATATCCTTTTCCTTATACAGGTCAAGTTTGTTGAAAAGCAAAATGGCAGGAACATGATACATTTCGCAAGCCACTAAAAAGCGGTCAATAAACCCTTGCGAAGTACGCGGCTCTTTAATCGTTGCAATCAATAGTGATTGATCAATATTGGCAGCAACAATGTGCTGCTGACTTTTGATGCGTGGCGACTGGCGATTGATATGATTATGGCGATCGTGAATTTTTGTAATGATAACCGAATGCTCGTTTTCATTTTCAAGTGTAAAATCAACAACATCGCCAACAGCAATTGGATTAGTAGAAGTAATGTCATCTAATTTGAAAACACCTTTCATGCGGGCATTCCAAACTTTGTTTGCCGCATCTTTTACCTGGTACCAACTGCCTGTGGATTTATAAACTACTCCTGTGTTCATGATAATTGAAATACGAATTACACGAATTGTTTTTTGATTGCTCCAAGAGAATGAGTAAAGTTTTTACGGAAACGTACGCAACCATGTGTACTTCAAAATTATTTCTATTGCAAGAAAAGCTAACGCTGCCAAAATAAAATAAACGAACTCTTCTTCAAATCTTTCTTTGGTTACCACTTCCACCTCCGATTTTTCCATTTTATCTATCTGATGATAAATGGCCTGCAGGCTTTCTTCGTCCGTAGCACGAAAATACTGCCCGCCTGTTTGCGTAGCAATGCGCTTTAATAAGGCCTCGTCTAAAAAAGCACTGCTTGATGATTTTTGCACACCTTTTTCTGCAACCGAAGGCGTACCTAAGGCGCCCATACCGATGGTATAAACTTTCACGCCTTTGGCCTTAGCAATTTCAAGCGCCGTAATAGGATCGATAATCCTGGTATCAGGCGGCTGTTCATTTCCATCTGTCAATAAAATAATGATCTTGCTTTTTGCCTTGCTGGATGATAAACGTTCTACGGACTTAGCGAGCCCTTCACCAATCACCGTTCCATCCTCCAGCATTCCTGAAGTAATGCCGTTAATTTGCTCCAGCAAGCTGGCATGATCAGTTGACAAAGGAAACTGTGTAAAGCTTTCGCCTGCAAAAATCACAAGTCCAATTTGATCAATGGGCCGGCCCTTTACAAATTCAGCAGCCATTTGCTTTGACACAGCAAGGCGATTCGGTAAAAAATCCTTCGACAGCATGCTGCCACTAACATCCATACACAAAATGATGTCAATGCCTTCGCCTTTGGTGCGACTTTGTACATCGCGTATTTGCGGCCGGGCCAATGCAGTAATAACACAGCCTATGGCCAGCAAGCGAAACCAAAACGCAAGATGGACAAGAAAATTTTTTACTGTTTTTGCTTGAAATGCGTTGGCCGATGAAACTGTAAATGAAGATTTTGAAACTGTCTGCGTTTTGAAATGAAGCCAAGCCAGTACAGGCAATATACCCAGGAAAGGCAATATCCATTTATTGGCAAATTCAATATGTTGGATCCAGTCGTACAGCATTATTGTAAATTCTCTATAGCAATAATATTTTTCTTAATTACAGTAATTGCTTCTTCATTTTCTTTTGCTTTCGGCTGATGTTTTGCAAACTTCACCATATCGCTTAGCTGCAGCATTTGTACCAACTGCATGTATTGTTCGTGCGGCAATTGCAACTGTCGCATTTGCAATGAAAGATCATCAGTTGTTTTTGAAAATGATTGAATGCTTTTTCTTTTTTCAAGATAGTTGCGAAAAATATCAACCAGTTCTGTATAAAAATATTTAGGTTCACCTGCGGGGTTCATTTTTTCTAACCTGCTCAATGCTGTTTTATAAGGATCTTCTACTACAGCAGGCTTTGCATCAACTTCCTTTTTTTCTTTTGGCGGGAAAAATAAAAGGAACAATGCAATCAGCACGGCAACACCTATCAAGTACCAATACCAATTAGAAGCGATCGGTTTTTGCACTTCCAGAATATCTTTGATGTCGTGGTAAGGCTGGTTCAGATCCATCGGACTAAAACTTACGCCAATTGCCACTGGTTTTGTTTTGCTGTTCATTAGTGCAAAAGAAGGGATCGCCCAATGGCCGCTATCCCAACTGGTAAGTGTAATGGTTTGCTGCAATAATAAACCTTCACTCGTTTGCTGGCTATCTATTTTTGATTTTTGTAAAATTTCAAAATGTGGGAAGGTATCAACTACAAACCAATCGGGTGGAGCAGCTTTTTTGATAACTGCTTTTAAATAGAGTTGTATTTGTTCGCCAATAAAAATTTTTTCTTTATCAACGGTAGCAGAAACTGGCAGGCTTTGGGCAAAGCCTTCAGTAAAGGTTATTAATAGGACGGAAAGGAAAATAAGTTTCTTCATTTGTTCCTGCTGATAAAAAACCGTTGTAACACTTTTACATAATCTTCATCTGTTCGCACATGCAGCAGGTCGCAGCCTGCTTTGCGAAATACCTCATTAGAATAATCTGTCAACCTGAAAAATTCTTTTTCATATTCGTATCGCACAAAGCTGCTGTTGGTATCAATCCATTTCTGTTCGCCTGTTTCCGCATCTTCAATGCGTAACATGCCCAGCTTTGGCAAGGTCTTGTCCATTTTATCGTACAATTTTATGCCCACAATATCGTGTTTATTGCCGGCAACCCGCAAAGCATCCTGGTAATTGGTATCGATAAAATCGCTCAAAATAAAAGCAATGCTTTTTTGCCTGGTAGTGTTGTTGAAATAACGCAGTGCTGTACTTAGCTGCGTTTGCTTTTTGGCCGACTGCACCGACAACAATTCACGCACTATAAACAAAGCATGCTGTTTACCTTTTTTCGGCGGAATGTATTTTTCAATTTTATCGCTGTAAAAAATAACGCCAATTTTATCAGCATTATTTACCGCTGAAAAAGCAATAACTGCTGCTATTTCTGTAGCAATATCTTTTTTTGATGCATTGACGGTGCCAAATAAGGAACTGGCGCTGACATCAATCAACAGCATTACGGTCAACTCTCTTTCTTCTTCAAATACTTTGCTGAAGGGATGACCGAATCGTGCTGATACATTCCAGTCAATGAAACGAATGTCATCACCTGCTGAATATTCACGGACCTCTTTAAAAGACATACCTCTTCCTTTAAAAGCGCTGTGGTATTCACCGGTGAATAAATCGGTTGTAATCTTTTTGCTTTTTATTTCGAGTTCACGAACCTTTTTTAATATTTCGGTTGTTGTTAGCACGATGATAGATGATAGGTGATGAATGACAGTTACTTAAGCGCAGCCTTTTCTAAATAATTAATAAGGCCGTTTAATAACTTCACTGTATCATCAATTATTGGAATAAATTTTTCAAAAATCTTGTCATTAATTATTTCAACCATAACAGCAATGTTTAGAAGAGTTTCTACTTCATAAATAGAACCTCTTGCAATATGCAAAAACTGGATCGTAGCTTTTTTATATTGCCTGCCCATGCCTTCAGCAATGTTAGCAGGAATGGAAACAGCAGCCCGTTTTGTTTGAGAAGTTAAAGCGTACAATTCTTCCTTGGGGAAGTCTTTGGTAACCATATAAACTTCTTTCACGAGTTGCATAGACACTTTCCAGGCGTCTAATTTTTGATAATTTCTCATATAGCTGTTTAGTTTTGACTCTGTCAACTGCCATCAACCATCTGCCATCATTTTTATGGCAGATTTATTTTTTGAATGACCTGGTCAATTACATCCACCACGTTTACATTTTCTGCCTCGGCTTCGTACGTCAAACCGATACGATGGCGCAATACATCGTTGCTGATGGCACGAACATCTTCGGGGATAACATAGCCACGCTTATTTAAAAACGCTTGTGCCTTTGCAGCAACAGCAAGGTTAATGCTTCCTCTTGGCGAGGAACCGTAAGCAATTAATGGCTTCAGATTATCCAAATCAAATTCAGATGGATTGCGGGTAGCAAAAACAATATCCAAAATATACTGCTCCACTTTTTCATCCATATAAATATCACGAACCATTTGCCGAGCACTCAAAATTTCATTCACCGATACTACCTGGCTTACGGTTGGCGCTGTTAATCCCTGCACGTTCTGGCGAATGATCAATTGCTCTTCTTGTCTTGACGGATAACCCACAACTACCTTCATTAAAAAACGGTCAACCTGCGCTTCGGGTAATGGATAGGTTCCTTCCTGCTCCAGCGGGTTTTGGGTTGCCAATACTAAAAAAGGTTCGTCTAATTTGTAAGTTGTATCGCCAATGGTCACTTGGCGTTCCTGCATAGCTTCCAGCAAAGCACTCTGTACTTTGGCCGGCGCCCGGTTAATTTCATCGGCCAAAATAAAATTAGAAAAGATGGGGCCCTTGCGTACCACAAACTCATTGCGTTGCTGGTTGTAGATCATAGTTCCGATAACATCGGCCGGCAATAAATCGGGAGTGAATTGAATGCGGCTGAAGTTGGCGTGTATAGCCTGTGATAAGGATTTGATGGTAAGCGT
The DNA here is from genome assembly GCA_051955075.1 of Flavisolibacter sp. Lineage (GTDB taxonomy): Bacteria > Bacteroidota > Bacteroidia > Chitinophagales > Chitinophagaceae > Flavisolibacter. The sequence goes on along the minus strand of JBQCHB010000437.1, from coordinate 1,297 downwards.
TTTGGCCAGGCCGGGCACGCCTTCCAAAAGAACGTGTCCATTACTTAACAATCCGATCAGCAAACGGTCAAGCATATACGTTTGACCAATGATGATCTTGCCTACTTCATTTCTGAGCGTATCTACAAATTTTCCGGTATAACTAATCCGTTCATTTAATTGACGAATATCGTCAGCGGTTTTAATCATAGTTAAGGTTTAGGTCTTTAAATTACGAACTGTGCTTTAGCAAATAATCTGCCGCAAAGCTAAAAATCTATTTTTTTAACCAATATTCCTCGCAAAACATCGTTTATTAAAAACATTGAGTACGAGTTTTCCAATAGCGCCTGAAAATTTATGCTCTAATTTTACACTTCAATTAATAATGCCTTTATGAAATATTTGATCCTTACTATTAGCATTTGTTTTGCTTTTTTATCATGTAAGAAAGATGATTCGAGTTCAAACAATCAAACTAAAACAGATTTGATTACAAGCGGGTCTTGGAAATACGAAAGCGGTGGTGCTGATATTGACAAAAATGGTTCAATAGATGTAGACCTGGAATCAACGGGCCAGGCACCTGCCTGTATTTTGGATAACAGCGCAACTTTTAATGCAAACGGAACTGGCATTAATGATGAAGGCGCTACCAAATGCGATGACGCACTTCCCCAAACAACCACTTTCACATGGGCTTTTGTTAACAATGAAACTGCCATCAATATTGCAGGAAGCGCTTTTGCCGGAATAAGCGGTCAATTTAAAATAGTTACGCTAACCGACACGAAGTTTACTATTTCAAAAGATACTACGATTAGTAGTTTTCCAGCCACATTGGTCGTTAACCTGAAGCATTAAGATAAATACTTTGCAACAATCGGCAACCTTCTTCCTACGCCAAATGCTTTGCTGCTTACACGAATGATGGGGCAGAATTGGTTGCGCTTGTATTCGTTCATATTTACCAGGCGCAAAATCCGCTTTACCAAAGCTGCATCAAAACCTTGGGCAATGATTTCTTTGGGACCTTGTCGCAGTTCGATGTACTGGTATAAAATCCTGTCCAGAATTGGATAATCAGGCAAACTATCACTGTCTTTTTGATTGGGTCTTAATTCTGCCGAAGGCTCCTTGATCAAAATATTATTGGGAATGATCTCTTTGTCTCTGTTGATGTAACGGGCCAGTGCATACACTTGCATTTTATACAAATCGCCCAGCACACTCAGGCCGCCGGCCATATCGCCGTAAAGCGTTCCATAACCTGTAGCCAGTTCGCTTTTGTTAGAAGTATTTAATAAAATATAACCAA
>JBQCHB010000436.1:0-6663 GCA_051955075.1 Flavisolibacter sp. | reverse complement strand
AAAGCTTCGTTCACACGAAGCTTTATTTTTTCTTTCTGGTAAATGAGTTCTTGTTTCAAAGGAGCAACATTTGTTGTTATAAAAAGAGTCCGGTTGATCACCTTTAAATTATCCGTATAGCGGGCAATTGTTTTTCCCATTACCTGTTCCCATACATCTTCAATTTGCATAGCCTGCACATCGCCTTTAATACGGCTTTGCTGAAGAAATTGCTTTATGGCATCACCAATTTTATACTGCCCCATTAAGCAAAAATAATGTTATGCTGTTAAAGGAATTTGTATTTCTATTGTAGGGAATTTTGGCTATACACAACTAAATTTTGCAGTATTGCTTCATACTGCCTCTTCCGGATTTTATGATATCAATAAAGCTTCAAAAAAGCCTGCGAAAGAAATGTGATCAGATCAGTTGCTACCATTGCTTCCTGTGATAAAGCTTTTGCTGCCAGGTCGCCTGCATAACCATGAAGGTAAACACCCAACACAGCGGCATGCGACGGTTGATACCCTTGTGCTGCAAAAGCGGTAATCATTCCTGTTAACACATCACCACTGCCACCTTTAGCCATGCCTGCGTTACCGGTAGTATTAAAAAACAAATCTCCTTCAGGTGTAGCAATTAAAGTGTGATGACCTTTTAATAAAATAACGACGTTGAGTTCTGTTGCCTTCTTTTTCGCAGTTTTTATTCTTTCAAAATCATCTTGATGATCGCCAAACAAACGGTCAAACTCTTTTGGGTGCGGCGTAAGAACAGAGTAGGGGGGAAGTTGTTCCAAAAGCTCCTTTTTCAACGACAAGCAATTCAAGCCATCTGCATCAATCACCAAAGGTTTATGATAACGGCGAGTAATAAATGAAAGCATTTTTTGCGTTTCGTCTTTTGTCCCAATGCCCGGACCAATGCCAACAGCCGAATATTTTTCAATTTCACCGGGTAAAGAAGACAAACAATTTTCATTTTCATCTGTCAACACCATAGCTTCCGGAGTGGCAATTTGCAAAATATTGTAGCCGCATTTAGGAGCATAAATTGTTGTTAGCCCTGCGCCAGTATGCAGACAGGCTTTGGTAGCTAAAGTGGCAGCACCCATTTTTCCATAACTCCCTGCAATCATTAAGGCATGGCCATAACTGCCTTTGTGTGCAAAAGCATTACGTGGTTGAAAAATGGATTTGATTAAACCTTCATCAATTAATTGTCGATGAAACTGATTAATTTTTAAATAGTCTGGATGCAACCCAATGTTCAATACCTGCACCTCCCCAATAAATGGCGCATTCTCTTGCACCAGCAATGCCGGCTTGTAACATTCGAATGTCAACACATGAGTGGCTTTAATTACAGAGTTGCCTTTCGAGGACGCGTCGATAAATAAGCCACTGGGCAAATCAATGGAAACAACAGTAACACTGGCGTTATTGATATGATTAACTAATTGCGCAGCCAATCCAGACAAAGGTTTGTTGAGACCTGAACCGAGCAAAGCATCAATAATAATATCACTTGAAATAAGGGAAGGAAAGCTTTCGCCGTTTTGTATAAAATGAATATCAACTGGCAATTCATGCAGGCGTTGCAGGTTGATCTGAAAATCATCGGAGCCGGGTTTCCCGAATTCCAAAATGTGAATTGCTATTTTGTATCCGGCATCAAATAGCAATTTTGCTATGGCTAACCCGTCACCGCCATTATTTCCTTTGCCACAAAAAATATGAAATTGTCTTTCCTGCCAGTTTTGTTTGCTGATCCACTGGAAGCACCTGGTTGCCGCCCTTTGCATTAAGTCAATAGAAGAAACAGGTTCATGCTGAATGGTGTATTGATCCCATGCTTTTATTTCCTCGCTGTTTAAAATTTGGGCGACCATTGCACGAATATAAACACGGAAAACACGAATTCAATTGTGCCTGTTACAAACCTAATAATCTAATGTGCTTCGGCGTTGTTCAGATCTTATTCTTCACCATCGTCTTGTTTACCATTGTAGTTGCCAAAAATGTTGTACAGCTTCTTTGCAGCAGTATAAACGTTCATGTTGTACCTGTTCGATAAAATGATGATCGTTGCATTTTCGTCTGTAAGGCGGGCAAAAGCAGAATTAAATCCATGCCAGTGGCCATTATGGTAAACCACTTTTTTGCCATTCGGCAATAACAGCATGCGCCAGCCCAATCCATAATTGTGAATGCCTGGTTTTTCATTGCTGTAAGGTGTGAAAGCAGAATCCAACATTGGTTGTCCAATAATTTTTCCTTCGTATAAAGCCTGGTCCCATTTCAAAAGGTCGCGGGGCGTAGAGTAAATATTTTTATCTCCGTAAGGCCCATCGGAAAAATCCAGCGTCCATAAAGCGCCGTTGCGTTGATACGATTGTGTAACTAACGAATCTTTCATGGTATGCACAAATGTGTTGGTCATGCCCAGTGGAACAAAAAAGTTTTGCTTCATGTATTCCGGGTAAGAAAGTCCGCTTGCTTTTTCTATAATAAGAGCCAACAGCACGTAATTAGTATTGCAATAATTAAAATGCCTGTCGGGCTGATAGGCCTGGTTCGGATGCCAGTTGATCAGTGTATTGAGAACATCGGTATTGCTGGCTAATTGTTTTCTTGGCCATGGACTCCTGTCCATATAATTCAAATAGTTTGGTAAGCCGCTGCGATGATCGAGCAGCATTTTTACTGTAACGGCCGTATAGGGGAATTGCGGAAAGAATTTTGTAACAGGATCATTCAGGGTCAACTTGCCTTCCTGTATTAACTTTAAAATAGCAGCCGATGTCAGGGTTTTGCTTGTAGATGCTATTTGAAAAGGAACATCGGCATTTAGAGAATCTTTTTGTCGAAGGTCGTGGAAGCCTGTATACTTTTCATACACGATCGTTCCATTCTTGGCTACCAACACACCGCCATTAAATGCACTGCGATACAAAGAGTGATTGAGGACATCCTCGACTGCGTCGTGGTAATGTTTTTTCTCAGCGTCGGTTAAAGCGGGAAATAGAGGTGCTTTCTGAACAGTTTCTGCCTTTGCTATCAATTTATTTTCCTGAGACGAGGATTGACAACCCCACACGAGACACAAGACCAGGCCAGCAATTAGAACGTTTTTCAAAAGATGAATCGTTTTTTATAATTATTGGATATGGGTTAAAATTAAAATTAATGTCAGCAAAAACAAATCCAAAATGTTAATTTCTCCCCACTATTATTTTCATTATTGCGCATATTTGCAATATGGATGCCGCAAAAACAAGTTATCCCAAAGAAAAGATTAAAATTTTATTATTAGAGAATGTAAGTGATGTTGCTGTAAAAAATTTTTTAAGAAATGGGTATACCCAGGTACAAAAACTTGCTAAAGCTTTACCTGAAGAAGAATTAATAAAAGCCATTAAAGATGTTCATCTTGTGGGCATCCGCTCCAAATCAAAGATTACACCAGCTGTTTTACAAGCTGCCGAAAAACTCCAGGCCATTGGCTGCTTTTGTATTGGGGTAAACCAGGTGAATCTGGCTTCTGCCACTGAACATGGCGTAGCAGTGTTTAATGCGCCTTACTCCAACACCCGCTCCGTTGCCGAATTGGTGATGGGTGCTGCTATTTTGTTAATTCGCCGGATTCCTGATAAAAATATTGCTGCGCATAAAGGCGTGTGGCTGAAAGAATCAAGCGGCAGTTACGAACTGCGCGGCAAAACACTCGGCATAATTGGTTATGGAAATATTGGCTCGCAGGTTAGCGTTTTGGCAGAAGCCCTGGGCATGAAGGTGATTTTTTATGATATAGAAACAAAACTGCCTTTGGGAAACGCTACAGACGTTCGTACATTAAAAGATGTTTTAAGCAAATCAGACGTGGTTACATTGCACGTTCCTGAAACAGCTCAAACCAAAAACCTGATCAACAAAAGCAACCTCAAGTACTTCAAAAAAGGTTCTATTATTATTAACTATGCAAGGGGAGAAGTGATAGCATTGAATGAACTGCGCAAGTATATTGAAAGTGGTCATATAGCAGGTGCAGCCATTGACGTATTTCCTGTTGAGCCTGAAAAAAATGGCGGCCATTTTGAATCGCCCATGCAAAATTTGCCCAATGTTATTTTAACACCGCATATTGGCGGCTCTACCGAGGAGGCGCAGCAAAATATTGGCGAAGATGTAAGCAACAAATTGCTGAGTTATTTAGATAAGGGGATTTCACTTGGTTCACACACGGTTCCTGCTTTGGCTTTACCGCCGCAGGAAGGCAGCCATCGCATACTGCATATTCACAAAAATGTTCCCGGTGTATTGTCAGATATCAACAGCGCTTTGTCCCGAAATAAGATCAACATTGTTGGACAATATTTAAAAACGAACGACAGTATTGGCTATGTGGTGGTAGATGTGGACAAGCAATTATCAAAACGAGCCGCCCAGCTCCTGAAAGAAGTGCCGAATACAATTAAGGTAAGGCTGTTGTATTAAGATGAAGGATATGTGATGGTAGTTAACAGCAGTTTTTATTGTCACTGGTGAAAATTTACATCACTGTCATCCGTCATCTATCAGCTACCATCGTTTTATTATCACTTCCCTGCCAGCGAATCCTGCATTACTTGCTGCCTCGCAGCATTCGTCCAGTCAATGATTATTTTTCTTTGTGCATCATTAAGCTTTGCTTCTGTATGAATCCACAGGTACGAGTCCAGGGGCATTTCATGTTTTTTTATTTGCTCAGCTGTTTCCTGCAATTTTTTGTTTTTTCTTTTAAAAGTGCCAGTAGCGAAAGTTGAAAAATTCAATTCCCGCTTTCCTTCTTGTATATGGTTGTACAACCACCAGTTTACCGGTGTTATTTTGCTGTACCACGGGTAATTGGTGTGATTAGAGTGACAGTCGTAACAAGAGGTCTTCAGTAATTGCATAACACTATCCGGAACCGCCACAACATGCGTAATATCTGTTGCAGAAGCAGCTGTTCCGTTATTATGCGGCGGACGAATAAATTGCCCGATTACCAGCACAATTAAAATGATAAGCAGTATCCTTTTCATATTTTGTTTTAAACACTAATATATTTTAAAACAAGAAGAATTTGATTACCTATCAATATAAGACAGCATGATTTTTGTCATTTGGCTTAAGCCTGAAAGGGTGGAGGGTTTTACAAAATAAGCCCTGGCTCCCAAAGCAAGGCAGGCGTTTTCGTAAAAAGGCGAATCGGAAGTGCTCCAGACAATTTTTATAATAGATTGATACTGCTCTTTCTCATTGATATGCTGCAATATTTCAGCGCCATTCATTTCGGGAATATTGTAATCTAGAATTACCAGGTCGGGTATGGCGCCATGATTTTCTAACTGGCTCAAAATCTTTTTCCCTGAAGAAAACGAGAAAAATTGAATGGATGGATCAATTTGCAGAAACGCATCTTTTAAAAATTCCTGGTCATCCAGATCGTCTTCTGCCAAAAACACGGTAAGAGAAGCAGTAGTTAAGTTTTTATCGGTCACAAATTAAATTGAAATGGTAAAGATAGCTCTTGTTTTTAAGCGGATACAAGGCTGTTCTTAAAACTTCCTAAAACCTTTGCTTACACCCGTTAAATATTTGAAAACGAATAAATTTTGAAACGTTTTTTTTATTAGGTTTGATTTCAATTACACCTCTTAACTATGAGCATTAAAAAAACGAAAGCAAACGGTGCTGAGCCAGCACCTGTACCTACTATATTAGAAGAAGCCACAGTTACTCCCTCCAAAAAATCCAATGGCAAACGTCCTCAAAATCCAACTAATTTTTTCCCCTCTGAAGTAGATGGGTTAATTGATCAAAGGCAGCTTTTAGGCGTTCTTGTAGAAGTTAAAAACGGAAACTTCGCCGTAAGGGTTCCTAATGATCAGATTGGTGTTACAGGAAAAATATATGACACATTAAACGAGATCATCGCACTGAACGAGATATTGGTGCAGGAATTAAGCCAGGCACGCAAAATCATTGGTAAGCAAGGTAAATTGAATCACAGGGTTGAATTGCCGCGGCTGGCTGGTGGCTCCTGGAGTACGGCGGTTGACTCTATCAATAGCCTTATCTCAGACCTTGTGCACCCAACCATTGAAATTGCCCACGTAATTTCCTCTGTGGCAAAAGGAAACTTGTCGCAGGAAATGCCGCTTCAAATTGGCGATCACCTTTTACAGGGAGAATTTGCCCGTATTGCATCCGAGGTGAATGACATGGTAAAACAGTTGAACCTCTTTTCTATGGAGGTAACCCGTGTAGCAAGAGAGGTGGGGTCGGAAGGAAAACTGGGCGGACAGGCAAAAGTAAAAGGCGTGGCCGGTGTGTGGAAGGATTTGACTGACTCGGTAAACCAAATGGCTGGTAATCTTACTGCCCAGGTAAGAAATATCGCAGAGGTAACAACCGCGGTTGCAAAAGGCGACCTGAGTAAAAAAATTACGGTGGACGTGCAGGGAGAAATCCTCGAATTGAAAAATACCATCAACACGATGGTGGACCAGTTAAACTCGTTTTCTTCTGAAGTAACAAGGGTTGCCCGTGAAGTAGGTACAGAAGGAAAGCTTGGTGGACAGGCCGAAGTGCCTGGTGTCGCCGGAACCTGGAAAGATTTGACTGACTCTGTAAACCAAATGGCCTCAAACCTTAC
>JBQCHB010000435.1:0-9832 GCA_051955075.1 Flavisolibacter sp. | reverse complement strand
TATTGACTGGCAGGTAACCGATAGTTATTTTGTAGTAGCGCATCTGCATTATGTTTTTGTTGGAGGTTCTTTGTTTGGATTGTTCTCCGGTTTGTTTTATTGGTTTCCAAAATTTACCGGGAGAATGTTAAGTGAAAAATTGGGTAAGTGGTTTTTCTGGCTGTTTGTGATCGGTTTCAATCTTACTTTTTTTCTGCAGCATTTTTTAGGCATGATGGGCATGGCACGCCGGGTATATACTTACGCCGAAATTCCTTACTACACTTTATTAAATTTTCTTTCTTCCTGCGGAGCCTATTTGATGGCCGCAGCCGTGTTGGTGTTACTATATAATATTTACAAAACAATGAAACAAGATGCAATGAAAAACAAAGATCCCTGGAATGCTTTTACACTGGAATGGTATGCCGATTCGCCACCAAAAGAAAAAAATTTTATAAATGTTCCGGTTGTTAATAGCCGTAGAGCTTTTTATGATATAAAGCATCCCGAAAATCCTGACCATGACTAGAATAGGGAAGGTGAAAATGAATGGTCAGTAGAAGAAGTCTTTCTACTTAAGTTTTAAAAAGAGCAGACTGCATACAACAAAAAAATCGTGTAATGGAACAGAACAAACTCATGATGAAACTTACCATCGGCTCTGAAGCCATCTTTTTTATTTGCCTGATGGTGGCCTATTTGTATTTCTGGCGAAGCGGAAATTTTCAAAGGGCGGCAACGGATCATCTTGATATAAAAAAAACCGGTGTGTTCACTTTTTTATTATTGAGCAGCAGCTTTAGTTTCTGGCAAGCGGAAAGAAATTATAAGCAGAGCAATGAGAAGAAAATGAAAGGTTGGTTGTTAACAACAATTGTTTTGGGTATTGTTTTTTTAGCAGGGCAGGCAAATGAGTATTATCATTTATTAAATCAAAACCTTACCATGAGCAAAAGTGAATTTGGTTCCAGCTTTTATACACTTACAGGTTTTCACGGCTTGCATGTGTTGATCGGGCTGATACTTTTATCCATTCTCTTTGTGCTCGTAAAGAATGGCTATTTCAAAAATACTTCTTCATCCGTCATCACCACCATTGGCATTTATTGGCACTTTGTAGATGTGGTTTGGATCTTTGTTTTTTCACTTATTTATGTATTGCCTTATATCGTATGAAAGAAATTGTAACACATTGGAGCATTGATATTACATCGGTAAGCATTCTGGTTGTATCCTGCTTATTCTTTCTATTAATTTCAAAGTTCAAAATTCAGCGCATTGTCTATTTTATTACGGCCATTTTTTTAATGGTGATTTGCTTTTTTTCGCCACTGCATATTTTATCCGAGCATTATCTTTTCTCCGCTCATATGGCCGTGCATGTGTTGTTGCTGCTTTGTGTTGGGCCTTTGCTAATATTGTCACTTTCCAAAAACCTTGACCATTCCATTTTTCTTTTTTTTAAACAACGCCCCGTCATTTCTTGGCTTACAGGTGTTGGTATCATGTGGTTTTGGCATATGCCAATTGTGTTCAACAACAGCATGGGTTATATGCAAGGAATGGAATCAGGTTTCCAGCTAATTAATTTTATCGAAGCCATTAGCTTAATTATTGCCGGAATCATTTTTAGTGCGCCGGTCTTGCATTCCAATAAAAAGTTTAGAATAGATGCAATGACAAGCGTTGTGTATTTATTTACTGCCTGCATTGGCTGCTCTCTGCTTGGACTGCTTATTACGTTTGCGCCGCTTGATACCTACCATCATTTTTTATCCATGCATGATAATTATGGTTTCAATAAGATCATTCAGCAATATGGCGTTAATCAAATGAAAGACCAGCAGGCGGCAGGGTTGATCATGTGGGTGCCGTGCTGTTTAATTTATGTAAGTGGTGCTATGTATTTGTTGGGACAATGGTTTCAACAGAAAGAAGAAGTTCCTGTTCAACTAAATAAGTTATGATGGAAAAAGAATTTGAATTTGTAAAAGCAAAGCCTGAAATATTACCTAAGCCGACGTATATGCCTTTTGTGTTGGCAATATCTGTTTTGTTTTTAGCATGGGGACTTCTTTCAACATGGATCATTAGTGTTGCTGGGGCGGTTGGAATTTTTATTTCGATTTATGGATGGATAAAAGCAATGTTGTATGAACGAAGAAGCGAATCTTGACAGGAGAAAATTTTTAGTGCGATTGAGTTTGTTGGCAGGTGCTATTCCAGCTGCCATTGTTTCTGTGCCTATTTTAAGCGCCTTGTTTGGCCCCCTGCTGCAAAGGCAAAAACAGGAGTGGAGAAAAGTAGCAGCGTTAAGCGAAGTTCCTGTAGGTGAAACCAAATTGATCACATATGTAAATGCTGATCCTTTGCCCTGGGCTGGTGTTACTGCAAAAGCGGCAGCCTGGCTGCGCAGGGAAAGTGAAAATAAGCTCATAGCGTTTTCTGCCCATTGTTCACACCTGGGCTGCCCCGTGCGATGGGAAGACAAAGCACAATTATTCATGTGTCCCTGTCATGGTGGTGTGTATTATAAAGATGGAACCGTAGCGGCCGGACCGCCACCCAAACCATTAACAAAAATTGAAGTGCGCATCAACAAAAACGATATTGAAATAAAAACAGCACCTGTGCCGATTACCACAATAACAGAGTGAGTGTTTGATGTTTGATGTTTGATGTTTGATGTTTGAAAGTAGACTGTGTAAGATAGTAAAAGCATTGATTGGCCAAATCAGCTTCATGGGAGCCGGGCGCCAAACATCACCGTGGTAATCATTAAGAACGGTGTTTAAATTCATGAAAAGATTTTTAAAAAAAACAGCAAGTTGGATCAATGATCGTAGTGGCTTTTCTGAAATAGTAAAGCCACTAATGAACCATCCTGTGCCGCCGGGGAGTAAATGGGCTTATGTGTTTGGCAGCGCCACCTTGTTTTGCTTTATGCTGCAAATAGCCACCGGCGTGGGTTTAGCTTTGTTGTACCAGCCTTCATCCGACAAAGCTTTTCAGTCACTTCAATTTATTACTTATCATGCAACGTTAGGGAAAGCATTGCGGGGCATCCATTATTTCGGTGCAACAGGTATGATCATCATGGTGGGCATTCATATGCTGCGGGTATATATTACGGCAGCCTATAAATTTCCTAGAGAAATGAATTGGATCAGCGGCGTGGTGTTATTGATCTTAACCATCAGCATGGGATTTACAGGACAACTTTTGCGTTGGGATGCCAATGGTGTTTGGTCCGGTATAGTAGCTGCAGAACAGATGGGGCGCATTCCTCTGGTTGGAAAATATATTGCCCGGTTGCTGTTGGGTGGCGATACTTTGGGCGGACAAAGTCTTAGCCGCTTTTATGCTTATCACGTTTTTTTATTTCCTTCGCTCATTTTTCTTTTTACAGGATTTCATCTGTGGCTGGTGATGCGTAATGGTATTTCCGAACCGCCAAAAGCAGGACGGATTGTTGATCCAAAAACTTATCGCCAGTGGTATAAGAATGCATTGAAAAATGATGGGATTCCCTTTTGGCCTTACGCAGCATGGAGAGATGTATTGTTTAGTGCTTCACTCATAATTTTAATCATAGTGTTGGCGGTTCTGGTTGGGCCTCCAATATTAGGCAAACCACCAGATCCTTCTATAGTAAACACTACACCAAAACCCGATTGGTATTTGTTGTGGATATATGCATTGTTTGCTTTAATGCCGCCGCAAATAGAATCATATGCTATGTTCTTTGGGCCTGTGTTGGTTTTACTTTTATTGTTTGCGCTTCCTTTTATTTCAAACAAAGGCGAACGCAGTCCGCTAAAAAGACCATGGGCCATTATTGGAAGTGCGGGTGTAGTTGTTATTGTCATTGCATTGCTGGTTGTAGGTCAGCAAGCCGAGTGGTCGCCGAATTTTAAGGCGGAAAAACTCCCTGCTTCAGTGGTTGCTTCTACCGATACGCTGGCAGTTGCGGGCAGTGTTTTGTTTCAGCAAAAAGCATGTGTGTATTGTCATCAAATAGACAATTATGGTGGCAAAGTGGGCCCTGACCTTACGCATGTGGGTAATCGTTTGAATGAACAACAAATGCAAATACGCATTATTAACGGAAGTGAGAACATGCCCGCATATAGTTCCTCGTTAACCAGCGACGAATTGTATAAATTAGTTGCTTTTTTAAAGACACGAAAATGAGCAAGACAATATTCAATTCACAATAGTGAAAAAGAAAAAATTGTAGTAGCCCAAATCTTAGTAAACTTTGTACAGCTTTAAGCGTTTTTATAAATGATAAGTGAAAAGATCTTTCCCGAAAGAATGTGTGAATGGTAAATGTCATCTCAAACTTTAAATAAAAAACATCATTATGAAAAGATCAATCTCTGTCAGGCTCCTTAGCTTTTTATTTATTGCTCAATTCGGATGGACGGCTTGCAATAACAGCAGCCAGACAAGTAATGAAACAACAGACAGCAGCACGGCGAATCAAATGACAACAAAAAGTGAAGACGGCCATGCGCTGGCCACGATTACAGGTACAATGCCCGATACTGTGGTTAATGGAACAGTTCGGTTTGATGCAGAAAATGGAAAAGTAAAAATGAGTTTGGAATTAACCATTCCTTCAAAGGCCAATAAAAGTGTAGCCGTCCATATTCATGATATGGGCGATTGCGGTGAAATGGGGAAGCATGCCGGCGGTCACTGGAACCCCACAAATCAAAATCATGGAAAATGGGGAAGCAATAGTTTTCATTCGGGAGATATTGGCAATGTAAGTCTTGATGCTAACGGCAAAGGCACACTGCAGATGGAAACGGATTTGTGGTCTTTAGGCGGTGATACCAAAACCAATATTTTAGATAAAACTATTATTGTTCATAGCGGCATGGATGATTTTACTTCGCAGCCATCCGGTAACTCAGGTGAAAGAATTGGTTGCGGCATCATCAAAAAAACAAATGAATAAGTAAGTTCAGTTTGTTGCGCAAATCTTTTTTTAATTATAAAGCTATCTGCATATTCTATTGCAGGTAGCTTTTTTATTTGCAGTAATCTCTACATTTCTAATTCACAGTGTTTCAGCTCATGGTCTGATATTTGAAATAAATCTTTCACCACTTCTTCCAGAAACGAGCCGGACTTTCTTCACTTAGAAAAACAACCATATTATGGCTCAGACTGTAGCTGAATTTACAATTGACCGTTTGCATCAATGGGGTATTAAACGAATTTTTGGTTATCCCGGTGATGGCATCAACGGTTTTATGAGTGCATTAAAAGATGTAGAAAATAAAGAAGACAAAGTTGAATTCATCCAGGTACGCCATGAAGAGATGGCAGCTTTCATGGCTTGTGCACATGCAAAGTTTACGGATGAAGTTGGTGTATGTATGGCAACATCCGGTCCTGGCGCTATTCATTTGCTTAATGGATTGTATGATGCTAAAATGGATCACCAGCCCGTAGTGGCAATCATTGGGCAACAGGCAAGAACCGCTATGGGCGGAAGTTATCAGCAAGAGGTTGATCTGATTACTTTGTTCAAAGATGTGGCTGGCGAATATGTGCACATGGCCACAGTGCCCTCACAGGCAAGACATTTGGTAGATCGTGCCATCCGCATTGCCAAAGCGCGACGAACAGTAACATGCATCATTTTCCCGAACGATTTACAGGAACTGGATTATGAAGAACCAAAACGTATGCATGGAACCATTCACTCCGGCATTGGTTACAAACCGCCACGCATCATTCCTCACGAAGAAGATATTGAAAAAGCAGCCATCATCTTAAATGAAGGAGAGAAGGTAGCGATGCTGGTAGGTGCCGGGGCCTTTGGCGCCGAAGAAGAAATTATGCAAGTGGCTGAGCTTTTAGGTGCCGGTGTTGCCAAGGCATTATTAGGTAAAGCAGTACTACCCGATGACCTTCCATATGTAACGGGCTCAATTGGGTTGTTAGGTACAGGTCCCAGTTGGGATATGATGATGGATTGCGACACTTTATTAATTGTGGGTTCGAGTTTTCCCTATTCCGAATTTTTACCGAAAGAAGGCCAGGCAAAAGGTGTTCAAATTGATATTGATGGAAAAATGTTAGGCATTCGTTATCCCACAGATGTGAATTTGCAAGGCGATAGCAAAGAAACCTTAAAAGCATTAATTCCCTTTTTAAAAAGAAAAGAAGATAGAAGTTGGAGAGAAAGTCTTGAGGAGAAAATAGAAAAATGGTGGCGTGTGGTTGAATCAAGATCGGAGAACAGCGCCAATCCCATTAATCCGCAACAAGTGTATCGTGAATTGTCAAAACGGTTGCCAGATAATTGTATTCTCTCCGCCGACTCAGGTTCTACAGCTGCGTGGTTTGCGCAAAATTTAAAAATACGCAAAGGGATGAAAGCATCACTGTCAGGAAACCTTGCTACCATGTGTCCGGGAATGCCCTATACCATCGCGGCAAAGTTTGCTTATCCTGAAAGAGTTGCTATTGGACTTATCGGTGATGGCGCCATGCAAATGCTTGGCATCAATGGATTGATCACTGTTTCTAAATATTGGAAAACATGGAAAGATCCACGCATGATCATTTTGGTTTTAAACAATCGGGATTTGAATATGGTGAGCTGGGAGCAGCGTGTAATGGTTGGCGATGCCAAGTTTGATACTTCGCAGGACGTTCCCGATTTTGCCTATGATGAATATGCAAAAATGCTAGGGCTGGAAGGCATTCGTATCGACAATCCTGATGATGTGGCCGATGCGTTGGATACCGCTATGGTGGTGCAAAAACCGGTGGTGTTGAACGTTTATACCGATCCATCTGTACCCATGATGCCTCCACATGTAAGCTTCGAGCAATTCAAATCATTTGCATCAGCCATTTTCAAAGGCGATAGCGATGCCTGGGATATGATCAAGCAAACAACTAAAGCAGTGTATGATGGCTACTTCCCTGGGAAAGAATAAACGCTTTAAAGATCAGCAATTTGAGAAGGATATAGAAAATGACCTTAGATGATATTGATATTGTTCAGGATTTTATATCCATACAGCAGGTGCAAACATCTGCTTATTCCATACCTACCGATGCGCCTGAAGCTGATGGAACGCTCCGTTGGAACAGTACTACACTCATTCTTGTAGAAATAAAGGCTGGCGGCAAAAAAGGAATTGGATATTCCTATGCTACAAAAGCTGCTGCATTTTTTATTGAAAAAGAATTGAAAGACTTGGTGATTAAAAAAAACGCTTTGGATATTCCCGGCATCAATGTTTTATTAACACAACAAATAAGAAACAGTGGCAGCAGTGGCATCACTATGATGGCCATATCAGCCATTGATAATGCTTTATGGGACTTGAAAGCGAAAATTTTAAATCTTCCTCTTTGCAATTTATTAGGTAAAGTTCGAAACGAAATGTTGATCTACGGCAGCGGAGGATTTACGTCTTACAATAAAAAGCAATTGCAAAGCCAATTCAGTGGCTGGAGCGAACAAGGTATGGAATATATGAAAATGAAAATCGGTACTGATGCTGATATAGATGTGGCAAGAGTAAAAGAGGCAAGAGAAGCAGTTGATAATAATGTGAAGTTAATGGTAGATGCTAACGGTGCTTACAATGCTAAACAGGCTTTGCAAAAAGCAAAACAATTTGAAGAATACGGAGTGATGTGGTTTGAGGAGCCGACACGATCCGATAATTTGCAAGGATTACAATTCATTCGCGAACATGCACCTGCAGCCATCAATATTGCGGCTGGAGAATATGGATATAATATTCACTACTTCAACCAGATGTTGTATGCTAATGCTGTGGATGTACTGCAGGCAGATGCTACCCGTTGCGGCGGCATCACTAATTTTTTAAAAGCCGGTTATTTGTGCGAAGCACACCAACTTCCTTTTTCATCGCATTGTGCCCCGGCGCTCCACTTACATGCGGCGTTAGCGCTGCCATCGTTTTTTATTGCAGAATATCTCCACGATCATGTCCGCATTGAGAACATGTTATTCGATGGTGTATCCCCTCCCCAAAATGGTGTATTAAAGCCCGATCTAAGTCGTCCCGGTTTAGGATTTGAATTTAAATATAAAGACGCTGAAAAGTTCAAACGGTAAGCCCCTGCAACTAAATTAACCCATAATACATAGAGTTCTAACGATCAAAATAAAATGCATTTTATGTCAGTGCAGCATACGAAGGAAAACGTGAAAAGTAACAAAGTGACATCTGAGAAAAAATCTGCCATTGCTATTCAAACTGATAGCAAGTCCATCGTGAATGGGCAGGTGTTGGATACCCGTTTTCAAACCAAATATTCTATCGATGTCAATGCAAAAAAATTAGAGAAGGAATTAAAAAAGAAAATTAGTGGCGAAGTGCGTTTCGATAATGGCAGCCGTGCCTTGTATTCAACTGATGCTTCCAACTATCGCCAGATTCCCATAGGCGTTGTATTGCCAAGAACAGAAGAAGATGTGATCAACACCATCAACATTTGTTACAAACACAAAGCACCTGTTCTAAGTCGTGGTGGTGGCACCAGCCTTGCCGGTCAATGCTGCAACGTGGCAGTGATGATGGATATGAGTAAATACTACAATCAAATTCTGCACATTGATAAAGAAAAAAAATTAGTAACTGTACAACCCGGAATCGTACTCGATGAAATGCGGCACACTACTGAAAGAAAAGTAGGAATGACTTTTGGTCCCGATCCTGCTACACACGATCACTGCACTATTGGTGGCATGTTAGGAAATAATTCATGTGGCGTACATTCTGTAATGGCGCAATTTGAAGGCTACGGTGCCAGAACATCGGATAATACCGAAACCATGACCATTGTTACCTATGACGGTGTGAAAATGAAAGTGGGCGCAACGTCGGATGAAGAATATCAACAAATACAAAACGAAGGAGGGAGGCGTGCAGAGATCTACAAAAAAATGCGTGACTTCCGTGATAAATACGCAGATCTTATCCGTCAAAAGTTTCCCAACATTCCACGTCGCGTTTCCGGTTACAATTTGCCTGCATTGCTGCCCGAAAATGGATTCAACATAGCAAGAGCTTTGGTAGGTTCTGAAAGCACTCTGGTAACGATTGTGGAAGCAACTATGAAATTGATCACCACGCCAAAGTCGCGTTCATTATTAGTGTTAGGTTATTCAAGTTTACCCGATTCGGGTTATGCTGTACCCAATATTTTGAAACACAAACCTATTGGCCTGGAGGGCCTGGATGATCTGCTGATTGACTTTATGCGAAGGAAAGGTTTGGATATTAATGACCTTCCATTGCTTCCCAAAGGCAATGCATGGTTGTTGGTGGAATTTGGTGGCGATTCAAAAGAAGATGCAGACAACAAAGCCAAATCTTTGATGAATGAATTGAAAAAAGAAAAAGCACCGCCAACCATGAGCCTGTTCGACGATCCGGAACAGGAGCAAAAACTTTGGCAGATCCGCGAATCAGGATTAGGGGCAACGGCCTGGGTACCCGGAGAACCCAATGGCGGCCCTGGCTGGGAAGATTCGGCTGTTGATCCTAAGCATGTAGGCGATTATTTAAAAGACCTGCGGGCACTGTTTGATAAATACGATTATCATCCTTCTATTTACGGGCACTTCGGGCAAGGTTGCATTCACTGCCGCGTAGGTTTTGATTTCTTAACCGAAGACGGCATTGAAAAATACAAACGCTTTACCATCGAAGCATCGCACCTGGTGGTAAAATATGGTGGTTCTATTTCCGGCGAACATGGCGATGGACAGGCAAGAGGCGACCTGTTGGAAATTATGTATGGAAAAGAATTGGTGCAGGCCTTTAGAGAGTTTAAG
>JBQCHB010000434.1:0-3645 GCA_051955075.1 Flavisolibacter sp. | reverse complement strand
ATGGTACCAAGAAAACCAAACATGGGAGCAATACCTGCAATCAAAGACAATACAGACAGGTTGCGTTCCATATTGAAAAGTTCCAGCTTGCCTACATTCTCCATGCTTTTTTCAATATTGTCAATGGGCTTGCCAATGCGCTGGATGCCTTTATCAATAATACGTGCTACAGGATTGTTGGTATTTTTTGCAAAGCTGCGTGCCGCACTCACATTGCCGCTGACAATATGGTCGCGGATGATATTCATAAAATTGCTATCAATTCTAGAAGCCTTTCGAATGGCGATAAACCGTTCGAAGAAAACGAAAATGGTTACCAAAAAAAGAATAGAAAGCGGGATCATTACCCATCCGCCCATGGTTAAAAGTTCGCCGATGCTGATGCTTCCATTTTTGTTGGTGTCAGTAATAGCAGCGACGGCTTTGCTTGCGGTATCTACAATTTGTAGCAGGTTTATCATACGAGTTTCGTCTTTTAAACGGTAAATGTAATTGATAGAAGTGAATAACGCCACGCTGCAGCGCTATATTTTGCACTGCAAATAAGCAGTAAAAAAAACGGGGTTGTTTAAGGGAGCTTTAACTTTTTGAGAGATTTAACAACGTGAGTTGATTGTTCCTGGTTCATAGTTCATGGACGTTTCTCTGGATAAGCTTTCGCCTATGCGCTATCAACCATCAACCATGAACTGCTTTTCGCTAATCGACTTTATCTGTTCCTGCCGGCTTTATCATCAATGCCTGTATTTGTTTCATGGTTTTTTCCATCCC
The DNA here is from genome assembly GCA_051955075.1 of Flavisolibacter sp. GTDB lineage: Bacteria > Bacteroidota > Bacteroidia > Chitinophagales > Chitinophagaceae > Flavisolibacter. The sequence continues at coordinate 2,874 of JBQCHB010000434.1, read as the reverse complement.
TTCTGAACTGCCATCCAGGAAAATCACATTCCCTTTTCCGTATTCAGCAAAGTTTTTAATCGCCTCTGTCCACATGCTAAACAAAATCACATTGGTATCCAAATTCGCCTGCTTCATTTGTTCGGCAGCTTCGCTCATACCTATGGCCACTTCCTGGCGGAACAAAGCCACACCCTGGCCACGCAAGCGGGCCGCTTCGCGTTCGGCTTCGGCAGCAATTTTAATGGCATTACCTTCTGCCTCTGCACCTTTTGTTTTGGTGATCAATAAGGCCTGGCCTTCATTTTCTGCAGCTGCTTTCAGGTTGTTTGACGCTACTACTTTGCTCATCGAATCCATAATGGCTTTGTCAAAAGTGATGTCGTTGATCTGCAGATCCATTAAGTGATAACCCCACTCCTCCAGTGTATGGTCGATTTCAATTTTTACATATTCAACGATCTCTTTGCGCAGGGCTAATACCTCCGCTTGTCTTTTGGTAGCTACAAACGAACGGATGTTTCCTTCAATGGTTCGTACCAAAGCCTGCATCAAATCGCGGTCGCTGATGAATTTGAAGGCTACTTTTTTGATGGTTTCTTCATCGGCATTTTGCACGGCATAGAGCAACATGCTTTTAAAATACACATTGGCCTGGTCCTGCGTTACGGCCTGGAATTCCATCTCCACCGAACGGTTTTGAATAGACACTTTTTTATACACCTGCTCCAGCAACGGGATCTTTATGTTCAAACCCGGACGCACAATGCGCTGGTATTTTCCAAACATGGTAATAACACCAATATAACCCTGGTTGATGGTAAACAATCCGCTGAATACAATGATTAAAAGAATGATGAGCCACCAATAGTTTGCAAGAAATTCCATAATATAATTTGTTTCGGTTGCTTGTAAAAAATGATCCATTGCCGAAGGCTAAAGATAGAAGATATTTAGAATCTTGCAGTTGATTGCAATTGTTGGTTCAGATATTCCATGTCTGGATATGGAATATCTACTCGCGGCCGTAGAAATAAATTTCCACTCTCCGGTTTCTTTGTCTTCCTTCAGGCGTGCTATTATCGGCCACCGGTTTTTTACTGGCCCAGCCTCTTGCCTGGATGGGTTTATCAAAATGTGGTTGAAGATAACCGGCTACAGATGAAGCCCGGTTTTGCGAAAGTGTTTGATTGAATGCAAGGGTACCCGTGCTATCTGTGTGGCCTTCTACAATAACTGAATCGATTAAAAGATTATGAGTTTGATGAATGAAACTATCCAGCAGCGATGCAGCACCTTCATTTAACGCATAACTATTGGTAGCAAATAAAACATCCGGCATGACCAATGTATCAATCCGCTGAACTTGTGTTTTTGAAATAGCAATCTTTTCCGGCGGCTTGTTTCTATAAAACTTTATCAGCCGGTCCAGATATTCATGCCGTTCGTCTTGTGCATAAATTTCATCGTGTGCAGTTTGCCAATCGGCGCACAGTTGTTCGTTTACATTCAAAGGCGTTAATGAAATATCATCCAATAGCACAAAGAAATTATTCTCGCTTTCAATATTGGTTGAGCCGGTTACATCGCCTCTTTTAAAATTGCCAAATGTAATAAAGGCTTCATCGCCGGTAGCCTTATAAATAAGCGTAAGTTGTTGCCAGTTGGTGTCTATTGCAGGTTTTTGTACGGCATTGGCAAAATAGATAGAAGGTGAAATGCTTTTATACGGACGTTTTTCGAACAAAAAATCGTAATTACTGAAATACACACCCATGCTGTCAAGTATTGGATGTACTGACTTAACGTAAAACTGTAGTTGGTACTCATGGTCTTTACGCAAGCCGCAAAGCAAACGGCTTCGAACAAAAGTCCGGTAATAGGGCTTCTTTGCGTGTCCTGCAATCAATGCTATAAAACGTTCGCCCGAATGTGCCAGTTGACGGTCTTTAAAATAATAGATGAAAGAAGGCACGGTATAAATCCATCCTTCCGGAGCACAGTTCACTTTGTATTCGCTGCAAATATTCTCTTCTTCAAAACCACCATTTACCAACAGGCTCTGTGCAGATGAAAAAACAGGCAATAGAAGAAGAAATAAAAAACGCATTAATTGATGAACGGAAATGTGAAAAAGATGTTGCAGTACGTTTTTAGAGATTCCATATCTGTGAGATATAAAATCCTTGTTGTATTAACTTCTCTCCTCCCAAATATTGGCAATATGCACAATGGTTTCAACGGCTTTGTTCATATCCTGCACACTGATAAATTCTAATTTAGAATGAATGGCCTGTTCGCCTGCAAATAAATTCGGACAAGGCAAACCCATAAAAGACAAGCGGCTTCCATCGGTGCCACCCCGAATGCTTTCCATTTTTAATGGCAACCCGCTTCTGTTGATAGCTTCTTTTGCATAGTCCACTACCTGCGGATGTTGATCGAGCACTTCTTTCATATTGCGGTATTGCTCGGTAACCTTAAATTCAAAACTGGCTTTAGGATAATTCTCCATCACCATTTCTACAAGGCTTAATAAAAAATCCTCTTTCTTTTTTAAACCATCCGTTACAAAATCACGAATAATAAAATCAATGGTTACTTTTTCTGCAATGCCATCTACACGGGTGGGATGAATAAAACCTTGTTTGGCTTCTGTAGTTTCCGGAGATAATTCTGCACGGGGCAAAGAAGCCAACACATCGCCTGCAATTTTCAAAGCATTCACCATTTTGTCTTTGGCATAACCGGGGTGTGTGATCACACCATGTATCACTACCTGCACACCATCGGCGCTAAAAGTCTCATCTTCCAACGAACCGGCTTCGCCACCATCTAAAGTGTAGCCAAAATCAGCACCTAATTTTTGCAGATCAACTTTTGCGGTTCCCTTTC
>JBQCHB010000433.1:0-3884 GCA_051955075.1 Flavisolibacter sp. | reverse complement strand
ACGGAGAATCCTGTATTTGCAAATTGAACGGATTTGATTTCGCTATAGGCAAATTGGCCGTCCTTATCCACCATTTTTAAGCGGTAATATACAGAACCCGATAGGGAAGGGTCATTATCGGTGAAAGAATAAGATTGCTTTTTATTATTGGTTGCATTCACCATCGCTACCTGGCTAAAATCCTTCCCATTTGCGCTTCTTTCGATTTCAAAATGACTGGAATTGGCGTCCTGGTTTTCTACAGACCAGTCAAGAAGTGCTTCGTTATTTTTTGAAATAACGGAGAAAGAGGAAAGTTTTACGGGAGTTGTTTTTGCAATTAATGTAGCGCTTGAAATATCCGTTCCCTGAGTACCTTCAGCATTATAACTAAATCCATTTACAACGTCTGTTCTATAACTGGCATCTGTTGTTCTTTGGTAATAGAGATTAGAGCCGTCAGAAGAAGGTGAACCTGTACAATAAAAAAGTGCAAATCCATTAGTGGTGACTCCGCCAAGCGGTAAAGTGATCAATGAAACTGAATTTGGTAAAACTGTCTGATCAGGAAATTCTAATTCCATAACTTCAAACTCTGAACCAGCGGTCAAATTAAATGTGAGAATCGGGCTGGTTCCAGTGGTAATTGCATAATTTTTATATCCTCCTTCCGTAATAGGATCATCGATCTGCCAACTAATACTTGATGCCGATGAAGTTACAGTAGGTTTGGCTATTGTTTCTGCTTCGGGTACAGCAATGTTGAATTCTAAAGTTGAAATATTGGATTTCAGAGTAATGTCTGATTTGATATAAATCTTTACCCTATTGGGTGCACTTCCTATTCCAATGCTTGCCTGAACGGTTCCCTGAGCCATTGCAAACGCAGAAAACAAAAAGATAAAAAAGAAAAATGCAAATATTTTTTTCATGCTTTTAGGATTTATTTCTTATGGTAATGATTCGGTTCTTATAATTGTTGAAGAGTTTTCCAGAACTTTGGTATAAATAAAATCTTTATCGTTTGCAAGCGCATTGAATTTGATCTTACTGTCCATATTTACATCAGCCGGAGAATAAACATCTGAAACAGTCGCGCTTGCGTCGGAATTCAGACTATTAACATAGATAAAATCCTTGTCATTATTTAAACCGGCAAATCGAACAACACCATTTAAATTCGCATCTCCTCCCCACAAAACAAATTTCCCATCGGATGCCACGCCATGTGCTGAATTTCCTCCGAATAAAAAAGAAGAAGCAGTAAAATCAACTACAGAGGTGGTGGATTGCTTTTCAGTTAACATTGGCGTAAAAGCGGCGGGATCTGTACTATTGCCGAGGTGATTGCGGTGCCTTACAGCAACGGTATAATTTCCATCGGCAACGTTATTAAACGTCACAGGGCTTTTTCCGTCTACATCTACAATGTCGCCATCCCTTTGTACCAACGCGCTCCTTGTTTGAATAATGTTATTCCCGGCTGCGGTATTTCTTAATTCTAAAAATATCCAGTCCACTATATTGTCGCTTTTCAAAGGCTGGTCGTTAAAAACGCTATCACCGGCGGCTTCAGCAATTGGGTCATTTATCCTCGCAAATGCAGTATTGTAAGGAGCCTTGCTGTAAGGGTCGGTTAAAGGGATAACACCTGCGGCTCTCAGGTTATCCGACATAAGATGAGCAGCTGCATTATAAGGGCCTTGTAACAACACTTTTGCCTTCAGCAAATTAAATTTATCAATCGCTGTTAGGTTTGCGGAAGTATTAGTAATGGAAAACGAAATAGTATTGCCCATCGTGTTGATGGTCCCTGAAGACGACCAGTCGGTTCCGTTGAATAAATAAGCTTTAAGATTTTCTTCATTGCCAACCACATCCGCAGTTGCTGCATATCTCGCCTGTGCGCTAAGAGTTCCATTAATGCCGGCGTTGGTAATTGTCCAGCTTACTTTTAGGTAATCTGACGTGGAAGGAGGTTTGTTGCTGCTGGCGCTGTCGCGGACTTGTATTCCAACATGTGCGCCGGTATTGCTGCCGGTAGTACTTAAAAATACAGGCCTGTACAGTGTTCCCGCCCCTACTGGTATTTCATAGGAACTTAAATTAAGCGCAATGTCTTTGATTACCTGGCCCGAATTGTTGGTCTCAATAAATTTACCGTTTCCCATCCCGTTGACCTCTGCAATATCAGACAATGTAAGGGAATGGCCATCGGTAATAATTTTGCCGCTTGAAAATTTGAGTAAACCAGTTAGCTTCACATCGCTCTGAAGCCAAACACCGCTGGCATTATCAATTTCGAGATCGGAGATAGTTTTTCCGTTCATATTTATCGATTGCGAATCGGCTCCCTGTAATAAATATTTTCCGGTTGATGGAAGGCCTTTCGCGCTTGTAATATCGTTGGTAATGGTAACCTTTGCTCCTGTTTCTACATCGAAACTGACCGAATCAATAATCAGTTGGCCTTTCGATTGATTTGCACAAACAGTAAACAAACAAAAAATCATAAAAAGTATTCTACTCATAAAAGTTAAAAGAATTTCTTTCCGCTGTTTATAGTTATAAAAATAAAGTAAAGGCTTCAAACCACAACCAACTCAGGAATTTATTACGTGCATTACTCAAACTCTAAGCCGCATCTGTTTGAGAAGCGAAAATAATGGAAAATTGTTGAGGACGATTGTTTTATGCACGTTTTTTATAGTGTTGGCACCGGGTTTGGTTTTTGTGTATTTCTCAATTTAGCTTACGTTTGTAAAACTTAATTAAAACTCATGGCTGTAGAAATAAAAGTGCCTGCGGTAGGCGAAAGTATCAATGAAGTTACCCTTACAAAATGGCTAAAAAAGGACGGAGAATGGGTAGACAGAGATGAGGTGATTGCTGAATTGGAAAGTGAAAAAGCGACCTTTGAAATCAATGCGGAACAAGCGGGAATTTTACATACTGTGGCAAAAGAAGATGAGGATTTGCAAATAGGAGATGTAGTTGCTACGATTGATGAGAAAGCCGAAAAGCCTGCGGCCGCCGTTGCCATGACGAATGCGAAAAATGAATCAATGGAAAAGAAGGCACCGTCTGCCGCTCCTTTATCTACACCGGAGAAAGTAGCCTCTAAAGAATCAAAACCAAATAAGGAGGAAGATAAAAATGAGGCGAGCCCGGCAGGCATTATTCAGATAAAAGTGCCCGTTATCGGAGAAAGCATTAAGGATGTAACGCTTACAAAATGGATTAAAAAAGATGGAGAATGGGTGGAAAGAGACGAAGTGATTGCCGAATTGGAAAGCGAAAAAGCCTCATTTGAGATCAACGCAGAGCAAGCCGGTATTTTGCACACTCTGGCAAAGCAGGACGAGGAGATTCAAATCGGAGATGTAGTGGCAACTATAGATACTGCTGGTAAAAAACCGGCCGGTCAAATCATAGGTGCGAATATCAGCGGGGAAAAAGCCACACCAAAAGAAGAACAGGCCGCTCAGCAAAGCCGCTCAGATCATTTTCCGGCAGAGAAGATTACGCCTGAAGAAAATCAACCGAGAAAAAGGGAAGATATAAAAGCAACCCCCGTGGCAGCCGCCATCCTTGCGGAAAAGAAGATAGATCCTTCCAAAATAAGCGCTACGGGCTTTCATGGAAAAATTACCAAAAACGATGTTTTGAGCGCTTTGGGAAATCCCGGCAGAGCAGTTGGGAAGGAGCTTTTCAGCAGAACAGAAACGCCCAAAAAAATGAGTAATCTTCGCCGCACTATCAGCCGCCGGCTGGTAGAAGCAAAAAATAACACGGCAATGCTTACGACGTTTAATGAGGCAGATATGGGCGCTATCATGGATTTGAGAGCGAAGTACAAGGAAACATTTAAAAAAACCCATGACGTAAATCTGGGTTTTATGAGT
>JBQCHB010000432.1:0-2951 GCA_051955075.1 Flavisolibacter sp. | reverse complement strand
GATATGTACGTACCAGTTTGAGGATGAAAAGCCGGTGGTAAAAAAGGGCACGGTGACCCTGGTGAGATAACGGTCCAATCCAGGCGCTTTTTTACGGTTCAAAAAGATCATTTTTTCAAACGTTCTGCAAGAAAAGGAGTGATTGGTTGAAAAGAAGATGGAGAAATAGAGTAGAAGATGGCCGGCCAAAACCACGAATTGTTACACAGTAAAACGGCAAATAATTCTATTTTTTGTTTTTTTTCATCCATTCCGGCGCAGGCCTGGTTACATAAGCGATGTTATCTTTAAAGAACCGGTACGTCCGTGTTCTTCGGCTGCACAAATATTGTAATCAAATAGCAGTACCACTCTATTCACCTGTAAATTTTTTTAGGACGAGTCACTAAAAATAAGCATTAACAGTAATGTGCTTGTGGGAAATAAAAAGGGCGGCTTTTTCTGAAGGATCGGTTCGTGAGCCGCGGGTGGCACATTACCCTGCGTAAAAAGCCGGTTGAAAAACCAGGTATGAAGATAGCCAGCTTTGCACTTTTTTTTCTTTCTGAATGTAACACTTTGACAGGTTCAACTGTTATATCATAAACAGGTTAGGTTTTATGGAAACAGCGCAGTTCAAGGCAGAAGTTTTTTGTTGGAAAGACTTGTTATACAGGCTGGCGCTGCGAATGTTACATAACACCTCCGAAGCTGAAGATGCGGTGCAGCATACAATGATGAACATGTGGCAGAAGAAGGATGAACTGAATCGAATAGAAAACGTAAGGGCGTTTGTTATTAAAGCTTTGAAAAATGATTGCCTTAACAGGTTGAAGAAGGAAAAAACAATTGAATGGCATCATGGACAATTTGGTAAGATGCAATCCCTCTCTACTGAAGTTTCCAGTGGAAATATAGTAGAAATAATAAAAAATGAAATAAATAAACTGCCTCAAAAGCAGAGATTGATCATCCAGCTTTACGATGTGGAAGGTTTCGATACAAAAGAAATAGCAGGGATAGTAGATATCGATGAAGGTGCTGTGAGGACAAACCTGAGCAGGGCACGACAAAAAGTAAAAATGCAAATAATAAAACTACGGGAATATGAAGCGCGGAAATTATGATGAATTGATAGATAAGTTTTATGCCGGCAAGGCAAGTGCCGGAGAGATCAGTATATTAAAAAGCGAAGGGCTTCTTGATGACCAGGATATCTTTTATGCGCAGGCGCTACATTCAGAAAGGGAACAAAAGATGGATTGGGACTTTGCAAATTTTATGAAGAAAATCCCTGCAGCAAAAGAGACTGCTCTTCCGGGCCGCAGTATATGGATGAAAAGAATGATGGCAGCAGCGGCTACAGTGGCAACCATTTTACTGGCGTATATTTTTTGGCCACAACATGATAATACCGGTGAAGTGGTACATGTGCCTGTAATTAATAAGCAAATTGATAGCAACCATAATGTTGCTGCCAATCCGCCGGTATCGGAAATGAAAGACTCAATCTTGCTATCCGGAAATGCAAAAACACATACCCGGGCAATTACCAGTTATACGATGAAAACCAGGAAGCAACATCCCCCAAAAAGTAGTAAAGAGGCAGAAAAGGATGAGGAGGAAGCTACAGCAAACGATGAGAATTTTATGGTGATGGTAAACGGAAAGCCCATTACTGATAAAGCTGATGCCATTGCAATCATGAAGGAATCGATAAGCATGATTTCCCGCGATCTTACTCATACGGTAAATGAGCTAAAACCAATTGGGCAGATAAAAATAAAATTATAGCACTATCTCACCGGCTCTTGTGCTCATGGACTTTCGCCCGGTTCGTGTCCTCATGAACCGTATGGTGGGAATAAAAAATGCAACCGCGTGAGTTGATGCTACATTAAAAACAATAAATATTTACAGATGAACCGAACATGATGGCAGGCAATCACACAGAGGCATGAAAAAAACAAAATGCCATCATGTGAGCTCCATCTGTCCATTTAAAAACAATAAAAAATTACAGATGAAAAAGCTACTTATTATTATCGCCGTTTTCTTTAGCAGCTCGGCTTTCGCGCAATCACAATTAAATGATGTGCACAAAATTTTTGACAAATACCAGGATGTGGAAGGCATTACTTCTGTCAGGGTGGGAAAACCGATGTTTAGTTTATTGAACAAGCTTAACATAGAAGATGAGGATCTGCAAAAATTAAAACCTTTATTGGGCAAAATTAATTCTATTGATATCCTGATATCCGGCGGAGCTAAATTGCTCGATAGTTTGGTAAATATTAAGCCCGGGCTTATTAAGCAAGGGCCAACTCCCGTGGCATTGCAAAATGAAATTAATCTCGCGGTAAAGAAATTAAATTATGAAGAGCTCGTAACCATAAATTCCAGCGGAAGGAAAATAAAATTAATGACGGTAAACGCTACCAGTAATGTGCTGCACAATCTGCTTTTGTCTATCACGGGCAGCGATCAGAATGTTTTAATGTTGTTGGATGGAGAAATACCAATGGATGCACTAAATAAATTTATTTCAGAAGAAAAATAATTCACCACCCATTCTACCCGATTATGAATCATTTTATATTTCGAAAGTTCTTTTTTATTCTTTTACTGGCAGCAGTAACCCTACCTTCCTGCCTGGTTTCCTCCCGGAGCGACGTGGATGTGTTTAATAAAAGTGAATATGCCGGTTCGGTGGCCGTGGAGACAATTAACGTGCCTTTGCTTATCAGTAAACCCATAATTAAAGGGTATTTAAGATGGGGCGAAGATGTACCAAAAGAAGTTGTTGACCTGGTAGGCGGTTTGAAGAAGATCAGGATTACCCTGGCACAAACAGACAACCCAAAATTGATCAATGATTTTCGTATGGCAGCGAAACAGTTTGCCGGTGACGAATGGCTTTCAGTACACCAGGGAGATCAGTGGATTTATTTGAAAGCAGATCAAAATTCCAA
>JBQCHB010000431.1:0-5101 GCA_051955075.1 Flavisolibacter sp. | reverse complement strand
CTATAAGTTCCGGTCATCATTCTTTTGTAACGTTGATTATTAAAATTTTTTTTCTGCTACTATATTGTTTCAATAAGGTCTTAAGATTCGTTAACTTGGCAGTATATAACAAACTGCTAAAGGATTGCTGTCTTCCGTTTCAGATATAGACCTATGGAATGCTTCGGTGCAGGGCGACCGCGATGCGTTCGGAGAACTTTTTCGCAGGCATTATCCTTTATTATATCAATACGGCAATAAGATCTGCTCAGATACGTCCATGCTGGAAGATTGCATCCAGGAATTATTTATGGAGCTGTGGCAGAAAAAAAATACACAGCCCATCCGTTCGGTAAAAGCTTATTTTTTGCAGGCGTTGAAGTTTAAATTGTATAAATCTTTTCGTTCGCAAAAATTTGCACAGGATGTTGATTCTCTCAATAATGAACCTTTTGAACTGAGCCACGAAACTTTTTTAATTGATGAGCAAACTAACTACCAAAAGGCTGCAAGGGTTTTGGAAGCGATCAATCATCTTCCTCCACGACAAAAAGAAGTTATCTATCTTAAAATTTACAAAGGGCTGAGCTACGAGGAAGTAAGCGAGGTAATGCAGATCAACTACCAGGTGGTTCGCAACCTGCTTTGCCAGGCATTAAAAACTTTTCGTCAATTGGTTGTTGAATCATAAAGCTGGCTAAATGCTTTTGCGACGAAGATTACTGCTTCAGTTATAGGCACGGCATTACTTATCGATTTAAATATTTCAGCCTGGCTTTATCAATAGCATCCAGCAACCCTTCAGTAAATGCATCTTCTGCCAACTGCCAAAACATAATGCCTCCAAGGCCTTTATCCATAGCGTATTGGGTTTTCAATTCCATAGATCGCTTATCATCGTAAGTGGCAAAAAGTTGTTGAGAAGGATTGTAGGAATAAGGCGCCATTGCTTTTTCATCCCAATGATAAACAAACCCACTGTCCGCAGATAGTTGGGAAGTAAAATTTTTAAAAGGAATACCTTTTTTAAACTTACCCGATTGGTAAAGCCCTGTATTGGTATCGGCAACAGCCTCCCACATGCGGCCATAAAAAGCGGCACCAATAACGATCTTTTCTTTAGGTACTTTTAACTGTATTAATTTTTGCACCGCGTTGTCAATTGATTCTTTTTGTTGGTCAGTAGAGTATAAAGGCGTATGATGGCCGGTGGTTGTAGAAAATCCGCTAACAAGATCATAAGTCATGAGGTTCACAAAATTTACTCTCTTCATTACTTTTTTCCAATCCACCGCTTCGTTGATGTAATGATTAAACCCGCCGGCGGCAAAACTGATCACTTCGCCTTTGCCTAATGTTTTTCGCAATTGCTTCACCAGCTTTGTAAAATTCTCTTTGTCCTGCGGTTGATTTTTATGGCCGGGGTAACCAGAGATGGTTGGATATTCCCAATCCAGATCAATTCCATCTGAACCAAAATATTCATTCAACTCTTTTACAGATTCAGAAAAGATTTTCCGGTTTTCTTTGTTTGAAAAAACATCGGAGCAGGTGGCACAACCACCCCAGCCGCCTAATGAAAGCATCACTTTCAAATCAGGATTTGTTTTTTTCAGGCTCACCATTTTTTGAATCATCACGGTATCTCTTGATGAATCTACATTGAGACGGGCACCCTTCAAATGGCAAAAGCTGAAAATGATATGCGTGAGTTTATCTGTGGCAAAACTGTCTAATTGCAAAGGGTTTTTACCTGCGTAATAAGCAATTACCGCAAACTGCTTTTTAGTTTGCCCGTAAACCGATACGCCAACCAAATTGAAAACACAAAGGCTAAAAAATAAAATCAGTTTTCTCATGCCGGTCATTTTATTAATGGTACCAAAGATGCATTGATTGTAACGGTCAATTTACGCTTATTCAATGAAAGAATATAGCTGTACCAAGTACCAACAAAAAAGCCTCCTTGCGGAAGCTTTCATTTTTCAAAATAATTTTTAAAACTCAAATCTTACCCTGCCTCTTATGCCCCATTTGGCAATTTCGGGATGATCGAGATAAGTAAATCTTTTTACCACATCTACCCTTAGCAATTTAAAGATATTGCTGATGCCCACACTGCCCTCAATATAAGGACCATCATTCAAAGTAAAAGTGGTAGGCATACCATTGACGGAAGGGAAGCGATACAAATCAGGATGAACGTCCGGATTGTTTTCACTGCGAACACCACCATACAAAATTTTTGCAGTAACTACTTCTCGTAAATCCAACTTCTTTATTAATGGCAGGCGGTTAAATATAAAACCGTTGAAATGGTGATCGATATTGAGGCTTGCATAACGGTCGCTTACAAACTCTAAAAAATTCATTAAGTTGTAGGAAGCCAATTGGTAAGCGTATGTTTGGTTAGCCCTGTGAATGGTTAGCAAAGGGTAAGGTAATTTCCCAAAAATATAACCGCCTTCCAGTATCACATCGCTGTTGCCAAACTGCGACATGTAAACCCTTTTTGAAATGGAAAGATTCAGGTTGTCGTAATTGTATTGACCATTGTAAGGCCCTTTTATTCCTTTGATATAACGGAACCTGAAAATGGGATATTTGTTAATAATAGGAATACGAAAAACTGTTCCCTGGTAAAACTGTTCGCCTGGCGCCCAGCGCAGCTCAAGCGATAAATCGGTTGTAGTGATAGATGAATCTTTTACAAAGCCGGTGTTGTTCTGCTTGATATATTCGATGGCACCTGCAGGCTCCTGTCTCCAGTTTTTAAAGCCGATGTCGTATGAAAAATGATTGGCAAATTCATGCACATAATCCAAACGGTAAATGGTGTTATAAAGCCATTTGTCGTTCTTGCCTCTTTTAAAAGAAAGCAGGAAATTATCTTCCTGCACAAATTGCAGTTCCTGCCCCGGAATTCTTGTTTCACGCTGAGCACTAGCCTTTATATAATTAAGCGGAAAGGAATAGATTGATTTATTATTCAGCGAATAAGTAAGTGCCCCAAACCCTTTCCATTTTTCATCCTTAAAACCATAAGCGCCATACGTTTCAAAATAAATGCGCTTGCTGAGTTTGGGCGTCGTTCTGCCACCGAAGCGCAGCCTGAAGCCTTCCACAGGGTTGAAACTATAAAATGTATTGGCGGGACCGATCTCGAATTTGCCGAAATTTTTATAACCCGCTAAAAGAATATTAGCCACATCCATAAACCGTCTGAACGAACGAAGCCTTTTTAAGCTGTCAACATTGGTGTACACCTTAGCTTCCGCTATAGTTAACGTATCGTGGCGGTGAGCCAGCAAAAAACTATCCCGGTTCAATTTATTTTGAACCACTACAGTAGATGGACCTTCGTAAAAGCTGGGGTCTCTTGGCTGGTTAATTTTATAATTTTTGTATGATACTGTTCTTTCACCAAAAATGCCGTTGGTTTTTCGTTTGGTCAAACTGGCTTCGGCCAGTATGTTGCTTTTTATCAAATGATATTTTCCATCGGCTGGGTTTTGTTCAAAATCCTGGTTGATGTACATCTCACGCACCAGGTTCAAATTAATATTCGGGCTCACTGTCATGTTCAGCTTTTGTACAGCATAGTTGCTGTCAAGCGTAATGAACATGGTACCCCTGAATAAAAAATCATTTGTGTTACGTGGCGTGAAATACATTTTTACCAGCTTCTTCCCCGATGCATCAGTAACAGTGTCACGAATAAAGAACATGTAAAACGTCGGCGCCATATCGGCAATCGGGCTTAAGAATTCGCGGGTAAAAAGCGATATGTTATTATCGTAAATATCTACGTCCTCGTACAAGCGGTTGAGATACGAACTGACGCCATTGCTATCTATAAACTCACCATAGTTTACTTTTTTGTCAGCCTCTATAATTCTTTTATGCTTTTCAGGATTCTTCTGGAAATAATTGTTCGACAATCTCTCTTCCAGGTAAACCGGGATGAGTGACTTGCCTGGGATTTTTGTAGTATCAACGTTTTGTAAAAGGAAATGGAAAGGCTTTAATAATTTAAGATTGCCCACTTTTTCTGAAATCCGGCTCAGCGACAATTGCAGTTTTTCATACTCTTCATATTCTACATAATCATAGAACTCCGGCTTGTTTTTGTCCCTGTTGGCAATAACACGGCGAATCAGTTCAACCGCAGGATTATCCTTGTTACGATAATTGATCTTCTTTCTACTTTTTACAACCACTTTGCTGAGGTCTTTCGATTCATCCAATTTCAACTCAACATCAACTACCTGGTTAGCGCCATTTTTAATAGAAACAATTTTGGTTTTATAACCTATATACGATACAATTAACTGGTTAACGATCCTTGAAGTGTTTAGTTCGAAATGCCCGGTAGAATCGGCGGTAGTGCCCTTAGCCCCTTTAAAATAAACGCTGGCAAAAGCAATCGGGTCTTTGGTATCGGCGTCTATCACAATGCCCGATACCGTAGTGTTTTGTGCAAAAGTGGCGTTCACCAGCAAAAGCAAAGTAGCTGCTAAAAACCATTTGCTTAATTGATAGTGAGGTCTATAATGGTCCATTATTAGTTTTAATTTATGTGCTCTCCGTTCAACTCCGCAATCGCTAATAAAGGGAATAATAACTTTAGGAAGGAATGCATGATCTGTAAACCTGCTTAGCACAGATTTGTTTTACAGTCTTGGTTCTCTGGCACCTTGTGCCAATGCTAAAATCAATATACCCGGTTCTGTTAATTATTCTATCAGGTTTTAGAAAGGCAAATTTACACGTTCGCCCACACCTAAGCTATTGTTTACCTTACCACTTATATATTTTTCACATTTTTGAAACGTATAAAAAAATAGCTCCGCAAGGTATTGATAGTTTATTTGGAATGCAAACTTAGCACGAAACAAAATGAGTATTTATTGATAAATGATAAGAAAACAATTAGCATGGATCAATTGAGAAGTTTGGAGTATAAGGTGAAAGTATTCAGTAGAAGGAGTAAGGCTGAAAGTCCAGGGTTTAAAGGTTAAGGCAGTTGCAGTGAGTAACTATCTTTGACACCTTACCCTTCAACCTTAAACCTTTATTGCCAGTTTCCTGTAGAAATTGTTCTACAAACAACCACTTATGG
>JBQCHB010000430.1:0-6314 GCA_051955075.1 Flavisolibacter sp. | reverse complement strand
ATGGCTTTGGTCATGAACTTAAAAGGTGCTTTGAACGATGTGAATGATAGCGATGTGGAAATTAAAGTGGAGAAAGGCGTTGTGTTTATTTCTATTTCAGACAAGATGCTTTTCAAAAGCGGCAGCGCAGATGTAAGCGATAAAGCTTTGAATGTTTTAAGCAAAGTAGCACAGGTATTGAACAGCAAGCCCGAAATTGAATTTATGGTGGAAGGCCATACTGACAATGTGGCCATTAAAAATAATTGTGTTACCGATAACTGGGATCTGAGTGTGAAGAGAGCCACTTCTGTTGTTCGCCTGCTTCAAAACAAATTTGGCATTGACCCCAAACGCATGACAGCCGGTGGTCGTGGAGAGTATGTTCCTTTACAATCGAATGATTCAGCCGAAGGCCGTGCCGCTAACCGCCGCACCAGAATTGTGATCTTACCACAATTGGATCAGTTCTTCCAATTGCTGGAAAAACCACAGGGAACAAATCCTTAAGTTTGTGTTGGAAACCATTTTATACAAGGCACAAAGCTTACACTTTGTGCCTTTATTTTTGACGCATAACAAAGGAAGAATTGTATAGTATTTGATATTGATTGTGCATGAAGTTTGGCGCTTTACCAACAGACCGTTTAGCTGGCATTGATCTTTCTTTACCGAAGGAACCTGTGAGCAATGCATTGGTATTGCCGGGTGCAAGGGTACCTCATCCTAAATTTTATATTGGTGCAGCCCGTTGGGGACATAGTAGTTGGACAGGAAAAATTTATCCATCGAAAACAAAAGCTTCCCAGTTCAGAGAGTTGTATCCAAATTATTTTTCTGCCGTTGAATTAAATGCCACACATTATAAAATCTATAGCCCGGAAGTGTTGGCCCAATGGGCAGAGGTCGCAAGGAGTAAAGATTTTAAGTTCTGTCCTAAATTTCCACAGGCTATTAGCCATTACAGCAATTTCAAAAATGCCGGTGTACTAACCGATCAATTTTTAGAATCCATCCTGGCTTTTGAAAATCATCTCGGTCCCGCATTTTTGCAACTGAGCGAAAGCTATTCGCCTGCACAAAAAGAGGACTTGTTTGCTTATTTGACTTCTCTGCCAAAAGACATGGATTTCTTTTTAGAGCTTCGACACCCTGGATGGTTTGCGAATGAAAAAATAAAAGAAGCTTTATTTAATAAGTTGCGTGAATTAAAGATCGGTGCTGTTATTACCGATGCGCCAGGCAGAAGAGATGTGGCGCACATGTATTTGACGCTGCCTAAATTGCTTGTACGTTTTGTTTGCAACAGTTTACATGCTTCTTCTTTGAGTCGTACAGATGACTGGGTGGAACACCTGAAGCGTTGGATTGATATGGGTTTGGAAGAAACATATATTTTTCTGCATCCCGGCGATGATGCCGCCATTCCTGGTTTAGCCGATTATTGGATAAAAGAAATGAACAGGCATTGTCAACTGAATTTGCCCAATCCAATACAATCTCAAAAAACTTTGTTTGATTAAAACAACCGCAACTGCACGCCTTTGGATCTCCTTGGTGGTTTTGCATCTCCAAAAATTGTCTTACCGCCATACTTCCAGCTTTCGTCCATTTCTTTTTGAATCAATTCTTGCAGCTTGTCGGTAGGAATAAAATATTTTTCTGCTTTTGATGCTATTTCGTGAAGTTTTTTCAGTGCCTGTGATTTATCAGCCTGTCCAATTTTTGCTTTGTGCACAGCATTTTGCAAAGTGCTGATCACTTCATCATAAGTTTTTGTAGGCACGTGGAAAGGATGCCCATCTTTACCGCCATGCGCAAAAGAAAAACGGGCAGGGTCTCTAAACCTTGATGGCGTGCCGTGAATGACTTCGCTAACCAAGGCCAATGATTGTACCGTACGTGGGCCAACGCCTTCCAGCAATAACAACGCTTCAAAGTCTTTTGGTTGTGTGTCATGCGCCAGCCAAAGTGCAGCGCCTAATCTTTTGAGGTCAAGATCTTTACTGCGAACATCATGATGATTAGGCATAACCAGGTGTTGAATTTCCTGCATCATCAATTCAGGTTTTTCCTGTGTAATGTTCAACATGCCCTGCCTTGTGTTGCCGGCTTCTGTTGCAGTAAGATTTAAAATTTTTCCCTGGTTGACACCGCAAATAGCAGTATGCGGTTCTTCTACAAAAGATCGCACATGTTGTGAATGCCAGTGGTAACGGCGGGCCATAGCATCACCTTCACGCATACCCTGCTGCACTACGGTCCAATCGCCTTCGTTGCTGACAATGAAATTGTGAATGTATAACTGAAAACCATCCTGCACAGCGGTATTATCCACCTTTGCACTCAGCTTGCTAAAGCGAACCAGTTCATCGCCATTTAAACCTGTTTGTTCACCTACCAATAGCAATTCTTTAGGAGCGTCTTTGGAAAATTTTCCCTTGCCACCACAGATGTAAATGCCTAATTCTTTTGAATGCGGATTAACGGCTCTTTTCAGTGATCCCATCACGGAAGTAGTAATGCCTGAAGAATGCCAGTCCATACCCATTACGGCGCCAAAGCTTTGAAACCAGAAAGGATCGCTCATGCGGCTTAAAAATTCTTTTGCACCGTACTCCGAAATGATGGCTTCTGTTATGGCGAAACCCAGTTTTGCCATTCTTTGATATAACCATTGGGGAACATAACCGGAGTGTAAAGGAAGATCTGCAGAACCACTACGCTTCATCTTTTAAAGGTAGGTCATTGCCATGCTTTTAGAGGTAGTAAAACTGTTAAGAAAGCGAATGGTGAGTAGTCAATAGTGAATGGGATTCGTGAATTCAATACTCTTTTCCGATTCAATTGCATCGTGAATAAAATATTTTTTAGACGTAACAGCTTCAATCAATAAATAACTTACCAGCATATAAGATTGTCATTAAAAGACTGTTCAAATTCACCATTCACTATTGACGACTGACTATTATGAAAATCTTCGTTTATTTACATTACAAAACATTGACGTATGAAAAAGTTAACTGCTTTTTTGACTGCATTATTCTTTCTCTGTAATGCCTATTCCCAATCAACACTTACATCAGTTAGTTATAACAAAACAGAGCAAACAGGCTTAATGCTGGAACTGCCGTACAACCAGGAAGTGTCGGAAGGATTTATTGTTGACAATTTAAAAAAGACAGGTTACGAACCAGAAACCAAAGGCAGCTTGTTTTGGAAGAACAATAAAATAAATGGCTTTTATACGTTTAAGGGCGTACGGCTAGAAGGCGCCGACCAACCTGTTGATCTTTATTTTAAAGTAGATAGAAAAAGTAAAAAAGAAAAGGATCAATCTGTTATTTATTTGTTGGTGAGCAAGGGAGGAGAGAATTTTATTTCATCGGGCTCTGATGAAGATATTTATAAAGCAGCTAAAAGATTTTTAAATGGATTTTTAGAGCAATCGGCAGTGTATAAATTAGACCTCGATATAAAAAGCCAGGAAGATGTGGTGAAAGATGCACAGAAAAAAATGGACAAGCTCAAAGAAGATGAAAAAAACATGAACAAGAAAATAGAGCAGTTACAAAGCGATCTGAAAAAGAATAACGAAGACCAGCAAAAGCAGCAACAAACCATTGAAGCAGAACAAAAAAAGCTGGAGGATCTTAAAACACAAAAATCTTCCTGATCATTTTCAAATAATCACGCAAAGGCCTTCGCGTGAGGCTATGGCTGTTTCTTCCGTGAATTTTCATCTTTTTTCTCGTCAGTTCTACTTCTTTGTTGCTCTTCCGAATCCCGCAGCATATTGCTCATGGGTTCGGCATTGGTATCATTCATTTGTTGGTCATCAGGTCTTATGTTGTTTTGTTGACCTTCGCCATGCGAATGTGTTTCATGATTAACCGAAGTATCTTCCTTTTTTATATGCATGATATTGTTTTACGATAATCATACAAAAAATACACCACCGAACATGCTAAACATTTAGTATAAAAGTTACACAGGTAAAGAGAAAAGAGCAAGGGAAAGCATTAATAATAAAAAAGCCCTGCAAATGCAGGGCTAAAAATGAAAAATCTATTTTCTTATTCTATAGGTTTATACTCTTTGAACAAATCGATTTTTGTTGATTCTACTTGTTTGCGATAGCGGTCCCATTTGGTTGCGTAAAAATCATTGATATTCTTCACGGCCGCAGCAATCATAGCTTCTGCATTTTTCACCAATTGTTCTTCCTGTGGACCGGGTGCTACACTTTTTGCTGTGATGTATTGCTGTGCGGCTTGCATAGTGCTTAAAACCGTTACCTGTGGCGGTCTTGACAAGCCCTGGCGGTCCGAAGTTTTTCCGCTGATAAATTCACGAATAGTTTTTATGGAATCCTGTATGGCTGTTGTTGCTTTGCGCAAAGAGTCAATATCCTTACCCTCTAATCCACGAAGTTCAGCAGTGATTTTTGTCAGCACTTCTTCAGACTCGGTCAACCGGTCCATGCCTGTCAGTAATTTATCGGAGCTTTTGCGCAAGCGATCCAGCATTTTGCGCTGTGCGGTCTTCACTTCTTCGGTTTTATTCAGTCTTGGATCGTCTTTAATGGTTACTAATGTCGAGTCAGAATCTTTACCCAGGCTCAATACAACTTTATAGATGCCTGGAAACACCTGCAAACCTGCTGGCTCGGCACCGCCACGTCCTCCTCTTCCACCTCTTGATCCGGGCTGTCGAAATCCTTTCTCTTCCATACCCCACCACTGCCGGTTCAGGCCCGTATCAGCTTTCCATTTGAGGTTGCGGATCAACTCATTTTTTTCGTTGTAGATTTTTACCTGCACACTATCAGGCTTGTTCATTCCCACCGTGCCTGCTGAATGGTTATCAACAACACTTTCGCTTTTGGGTGTGATCTTATCTGAAGCCGCTTGTTTAGGCTGTGCATGGCTCGTTCCATTGGAGAAGGCAGATGAAGGCAAATAATAAGAAATTTCTGCACCTCTTCTCCTGTTGTCCGCATCCCATAAACCATAAGTGCTCCATTCGTAGCCCGGCGCCGATCTATAACTTGCCTGGTAGGCAATTGGCGCATCAAACACCGTTAGTTTATTACTAAAAGCCTTTCCACCATTAGCCGCTATTTTTCTAAGCGGGCGAATGTCGTCCATCACCCAAAGTGTGCGGCCAAAAGTGGCGATCACTAAATCAGCTTCTCTTTCCTGTATAGCTAAATCAAAGGTGGACACAGGAGGAAAATCATCATTCTTCCAATGCTGAAAGCTGGCGCCATTGTCAAAGCTTACCCAAAGCCCATGCTCCGAACCAACAAAGATCAAATTTGGTTCTGCAGGGTCTTGCAATACACACAAGGCATAGCCATCAATATTTTTTCCTGCAAGCATGTTGCTCCAGGTTTTACCGAAATCAGTTGTGCGAAAAATATAAGGTTTAAAATCGCCGCGGCGGTAATCGTTTACCACCACAAAAGCTTCTGCCGGATTATACCTGGATGCACGGATTTGTGGCACCCACGCCCCTACAGGCATACCCGGCATCTTTCCACGGAAATTAGTCCAGGTTTTTCCACCATCTTTAGTGAGTTGCACATTGCCATCGTCAGTTCCTACCCAAATAACGCCATGTTGTTTGGCCGAAGGCTCAATGGCAAGAATGGTACAATAGTTTTCTGCACCTGTTATATCCAGGGTTAAACCACCGTTTTCTGATTGGTCAATTTTTACCGGGTCGTTGGTGGTAAGATCGGGAGAAATGATTTGCCAGGCGGCGCCTTTATCAGTGCTTTTGTGCACAAACTGGCTGCCGTAATAAATAGTGCTTTTATCAAACGGATCCTGCGCAATGGCACTGTTCCAGTTGAAGCGCAGCTTATGTGTAGTATCTATTTCCGGTGGTTTGATGAACCAGCGTTCGCCGGTTTTGTAATTGAGACGTTGCAAACTGCCGCCCTGGCTCATAGAGTACACCCAATCAGCGTTTTCTGCGTCGGGCATCGCGTCAAAACCATCGCCGCCACCAATATTATCCCAATAAAAATTGCGAATGCCGCCGCCTGTCCAGGTATAAGCCGGGCCATGCCAGCTGCCATTATCCTGCATGCCGCCCATTACATTATAGGGAATTTCATTGTCGACATTTATATGATAAAATTGTCCAACAGGTAAGTTCTCATTGAAGTTCCAACTATTGCCACGATCTCTGGTAATACCCATGCCGCCATCGTTTCCATCTAATATAAAAGAAGGATCGGTTGGCGAGATCCACCAGGCATGATGATCAGGGTGGATACCGCCGTAAGGCAATAGCGTACGAAAAGTTTTACCGCCGTCTTCGCT
>JBQCHB010000429.1:0-2522 GCA_051955075.1 Flavisolibacter sp. | reverse complement strand
TGGATGCATGAACAATTCCAACTTTATCCACCTTAAAAGCAATCTTTCCGCCTTTTACATCATTTACCGCAGCAGCGACGTCGTTGGTAACGGTCCCGGTTTTAGGGTTCGGCATTAGGTTTCTTGGCCCCAATACTTTACCCAAACGGCCAATCTTAGGCATTACCGACGGCGTAGCAATTATTACATCCACATCGGTCCAGCCACCTTCAATCTTGCTAATAAATTCATCAAGGCCAACAAAATCGGCGCCGGCTGCTTTGGCAGCTTCTTCTTTGTCGGGAGTGCAAAGCACTAATACTTTTTTAGTTTTACCTGTTCCGTGAGGAAGAGAAACCGTGCCACGAACTGCCTGGTCGGCCTTTTTAGGATCTACGCCGAGACGAATATGAAGATCTACAGAACTATCAAATTTGGTAGTATTTATTTCTTTTACCAGTGCGGACGCTTCCTTCAGAGAGTAGGCTTTGTCGGCATCCACTTTTGCATTGGCAATTTTTCTTTTTTTAGTAATCATGTTTTCAAAAGTTTTCCCGATGGCTATCAGGATTGTTTACAATTTATTTTTCCCATGGGGCGGTACCTTCTACGGTAAGTCCCATACTGCGAGCCGTGCCGGCAACCATCTTCATAGCGCTGTCGAGCGTGAAAGCATTCAAATCGGCCATTTTATCTTTGGCGATTTCTTCTACCTGGGTCCACGAAACTTTGCCTACTTTATTTCTGTTGGGTTCTTTACTGCCATTTTTAACTTTAGCAGCATCCATGAGCTGAACGGCAGCGGGCGGCGTCTTGATTATAAAATCAAATGATTTGTCGCCATAAACTGTAATGAGAACGGGAAGAACTTTCCCTTGTTTATCCTGGGTTCTTGCATTGAATTGTTTGCAGAACTCCATGATGTTGATACCTTTTGAACCGAGCGCGGGGCCGATTGGCGGCGCCGGATTGGCTTGTCCTCCTTTGCATTGGAGCTTGATATAGCCTGTGATTTCTTTTGCCATGTTTTAATTTTTTGGTGTTAGCGTTCTTCGACAGGCTCAGAATGACCACTTCGACAAGCTCAGTGTGACATTTTTGACCAGTTTCAAAACTCCCAACGAATGATTTCTTTAAAAGAACTTTTTTTGGGAGTGCAAAGGTAGGGAAATAAATTATTTGGGCAAGATGTTTTTTTGAAGTTAATACCGTTTCAAAAATTAGCAAACATCTTTTCAGTTCTAACTAACTTTTCAGCTGCGCTGCGTTCACCTTCAAAATTGTCTTCTGCTGAATTTTCAAAAATATCTAGCCCATTCACCGGATACTGTTAATTGACCTTCTCCTTTATTAGACATCTTTAAATCGGATTCAGATTTAAGACATTGTCTTTTAATTAATCAAATAAACTGGGCCGTGTTAATTGGAACATCGGCATAAGCAAACTGCTTGAGTAAATTTAAATGAGCTGTAGTAAAGCAACAAAAAAGGCGACTTCTTATACCGTACCCGCTTTCTCCGCCGCTATCACCATTTTTATTTCGCCGTAGCTAATATCGTCTGGCAAATTGTCATTTAAAGTTTTTGTACTGTCGCTGCCGTGAATACGAATAGCTTCTTTGATGACTTTTTGCTTATCGGGCGAAATCAAATCATTGATATTTATTTGTTTACTGGCAATAAATGGCAACAAATGCCCTTGAATTGTACTAACTGCCAGGTTTCTTTGTTTCGCAATTTCTTCAATGGTTTTCCCTTCCTTAAATAAATTGAAAGAAACCAGATGAGTGGGGGTTTTTTGTTCGGTGGATTTTTCTTTTCGATCTTTTTTCGGATTATCCGCTTTTGAGGCCATGTTACTTTCAAGATTGTTCCTACTGCAATAATCCCGGACAATGTCTAAAATGTCATCGCCATATTTATTGGCTTTTGCCGCCCCGAAACCACTGAGTTTCATCAGATCCTTTTTTGTGAATGGCAAATACGTGGTAATTTCCTTCAATGCATTTTGATTGGCTACCAAATAGATTGGCAAGTGATTATCTTCACAAACTATATCGCGCCAGCGCTTCAATGTATCAAACAATTGCGCATTAGCTATACTTGAAGAGCTTTGTTTTTTTCCGCTGGCATAAGCAGAAAGATTCAGTTTTAGCTGCACATACCTGATTTTATGTTGCAAAAACGTTGTGATGGAAAAAGGTTCTTTACAATATTGCAAATAATAATTTTGAAGGTGAAACCGCAACAGTAATTCATTGAGATGTTCATCAATGGTGGCTGCCGTTTCTCTGTGCTCTGTTATTAAAGGGTGATTTTGAATGTTGTTTTGAAGCGCCAGAAACTTTGGGCCAAAATGATTGGCAGCATCATTAATCCGGTTTTGTAAGCCTTTATTTTTTTCGATTACCGCTTCTTTTTTCATAAAAGCGCCAATGTGATAAATGAAATTTGAGCCGACTTTTTTAAGTGCGGTAAATTCATTTTTAAAGCCAGTGATCCATTCTACAGCTCCATTGTTCAATTTTCCGCGTTGCTCATTG
>JBQCHB010000428.1:0-2836 GCA_051955075.1 Flavisolibacter sp. | reverse complement strand
AGGGTAAATTACGGCTCATTAAAACCTTGAAGATCCATTTGGTTCTTACACAGCCTATGTTCGCAGTTCGTACTTGTGTCAGTATATAATAATGCTGCTGTTGATAAGGCTACTGTGTCCAAATGGTTGTATAGTGATGGTTAATAGTGAAACCCTGTTGTCCATTTGCAACCGCTAATGCACCATTGCGGTTTAATTGAGTTGCAGCCGCAACCTTCCTGCCCAGGTGAATTGAAAAAGGAGCATAACCAACATGCGGATGTAATGGTGCATTCTGATCGCTTATGTCGTTGCTTATAAATAACCTTACCTGCTCTATTCTTTTAGATAATATAGCCTCGTTGCTTTACGCTTCCTTTTGCAGCAAGGCATGTTTTTATAAAACAAAACAGAGAACAGCTTTTTTTCTTTACTAATGGCAAAGGCTCTCTTTGTGCGCCTACAGTTCTTTTTTTGTTGAAGGGCCTTTTGTACTACAGGGTAAGTTTCCGTTAGCAGCAGCAGGGCCTGCGCTTCTGTTCTGCCTTCCTTCAGCCATAGCTTTACCCTTCCTGTCATTGTGTTGAACAGGCCCCTGGTTTTCTTATCCTTTGGATAGCTTTTATAAAAACCGGCAGTAAGGGCAGAGGCTTTTGCAAGCAGGCTACAGCTTTTTCTTGAGCCTTCAAAAGCCTGCTCCTTCCAAAACCGCTTGCCCGTTAAAGAGCTTTTTGTTCTTACAAAATACGTTTCCCGCATTTTATAAAAGCTAAGTCCTTCAATGGTTCCGTTTACTTTTATATCGCCTGTTTGCCTGGCCATAAGCTACAAAATACAATATCATCTTCTTCCAGTCAATACCCCAATTTCACCCCCTTTAGGTATTACGCTGAAAACACCAAAGCTTTTTTGGTACAAAATACACGGTAGCATAGCCTTGTTTTCTCCGCATCTTCTTCGTACCATGCCCGTAGTAACTGCGCATGTACCGTGCATCGTGCCCCTTGTGTAGCGAAGGAAACCCGAAGCAGGTACGAACAAGCTGCGAACCTGGCGCCCCGGCTAATAGTAAAAGTTTGTAGTATAAGGCAGGCCGTATAGTTATACCGGTACAACATACTGCACGAAAATGCGTGGCAACAATAGGCAGCACCATTGCTTTTGCGCCTGTGCATGATTGTGAAAACATGGAAAACGCCAAATGCGGCAACGAGGTTTAAGGTTGTAAAACCTTTACGCTGCCATCTTCATAACCCACAATAACCGAGTGTACCAGTTGATAGCTGAACAAACCACTTTCTACAACACCGGGAATAAGGTTAATGTCGGCATTTAGTTTTTCGGGGTGGTTGATAATGGGAAACTGGCAATCGGCTATCCAGTTGCCATTATCGGTTTTAAAAAATCCATTTTCATTTTGCCTGATTGAAGCTTTGCAGCCCAGTGCTTCAAGGTGGGGAAGTGCTAAATTATACCCGAAAGGAACAACTTCTACCGCCACCGGGAACCGCCCAAGCGTTTGCGACAGTTTGGTTTCATCTACAATAATGATCAATTGCCTGCTGTTGAAAGCCAGTATCTTTTCCCTGGTTAAAGCGCCGCCGCCGCCTTTAACCAGGTTGCAGCGGGCATCTACTTCATCGGCACCATCAATGGTTACATCTATGCCGCCGATCTCCGTCATGCCTACCATGGGAATGCCTGCCTGCTTTGCCAATTCGGTAGAAGCCAATGAACTGGCAACAGCCTGTATGTTTAGTCCCTGCTGCACCAATTCCCCTATTTTTTGTATGGCGAAAAAAGCAGTGGTGCCGGTGCCAAGGCCCACCGTCATGCCGTCGGTAATATATTCAACCGCCTTATCTGCTGCCAGTTTTTTTGCATTCATTATAACAAAGGTGAGTGGTTATTGGAAAGTGGCAAGTAGGCTATGTGTAATCTTCATTACTGTTTGTTCGTTTCACTAACGATTAACGGAAACATATAAATGAGTGGTAAAGGCCAAACCCAAAACTCCAAACCTTAAACTCTTACACCTTAAACTTTACACTCTTACACCTTATCATTCCATTACCCACTCTCCTCTTACCACTTCCCTCTCACTGGTACTTTTCCAGTAATTCTTTTATGCCTTCAAATCCGGTGTGTTGTAAGGCAGGTATGTTTTCCCGTTTGGCGGCTTCTACCAGCATGGGCCGGTCATCAAAATACAGGCACTCCTGCACACTTACCTGCGCAATGCCTAATGCCAGTTGAAAAATACCGGGGTCGGGTTTGCGCATACCCACCTCGCAGGATGAGACAAAAGCATCGAAGCAGCGATGCAGTCCAAACTTTTTAATGCGGTAATCGTTCAGCTCACGGCCTTCGTTGTTGATAGAAATGACCTTTACATCATTTTGCTTTTTCCATTCTACCAGCCATTCTAAAGTATGTGGTAATTGTTTGGATTCGGCAAACATAAATGCCCTGAAGTCTTCTTTGGTAAAAGCACGGGGTTTGTAAAACAAAACGGTGTTAAGGTATTCGTCGAGACTGATCCTTCCGATTTCATAAACGTTGAAAATGAATTCGTGCAGGTGGTTCATCTCATCGTAGTCAAACTCGAATTGTTCGGCGGCTTTCTGTCTCGACTCATGACCCCAGCCGTTGGTGAGCAATACGCCTCCTATGTCTAAAAAAAGTGTTTTAAGAACGGTAGGCAACATGTGGATGTTTGTTCAATAAAAATAAAACTTCCTGTTGAGAAACAGACAACGGATGAAAGATGACGGGTGGTAGTTATTGTTGTTCCTGTCAACTATTAACTGTCATCTATCATGTATCATTCATATTTACATGCGTCCCATTTTCCTTA
>JBQCHB010000427.1:0-3693 GCA_051955075.1 Flavisolibacter sp. | reverse complement strand
GGTTTCCTGTAATGATGCTGAGTCATGTCCGCCAGAAGCGTTAAAATGACCACCTCCGTTAAAATATTTACGGGCAAAGCTATTGCAATCGAAACTGCCTTTACTGCGGAATGACCATTTTCTTTCTTCGTCCCTGTCAATGACACAACCTACCAGTTTAATGCCCTGGATAGACAAAGGGTAATTCACCAGGCCTTCGGTATCGCCTGTTTTGATTTCGTATTTCAGCAGCTCGAATTTAGAAATATAGATCAAAGCCGTGTTAAGTTCGTAAAAGATTTCCATGCGGTTGGAAAGCACGTGACCCAAAAACCGCAGACGGTTTTCAAGGAAGTTATCATACAAAGCCTCATGTACTTTTGTGTGCTCCAATCCATGCTCTTTCAACGCTGCCACCATGTGATGTACATTGGCCGAGGTAGATGAAAAACGAAAAGAGCCCGTGTCAGCCACTACACCTGCATATAAACATTCAGAAATAACTTTTGTGATCTTATCCCTGTGACCTGAATTCACTATAAAATCATAGATCATTTCGCAGGTAGAACTTTTACCCGTGTTGGATTCGCCATAGTTGAAAGAAGCGCTGTCGGGCTCGCGGTGATGATCTATCAATATCTTCGTGCATTCAATAGCGGCCAGCTTGGCAGCCATGGTTTTTGTGCGGCTGAAGTGATTATAATCCAAACAAAACAACCATTCTGCCTCATCCAAAATTTTATCGGCTTCTGCCCTGTTCAGTTCGTAATCCAAAACCGTACTGACACCGTCCATCCAATTCAGCCACCGGGCCCAGTTAGTGGGGGAAATAACAATAGGCTCCTGTCCAAATTCTTTTAAAAAATGGCATAAGGCCAACGCCGAACCCATAGCGTCTGCATCGGGTTTCTGATGCATGGTGATAACGATCTTTCTCTTTTCGGACAACTGTCCGTATATTCCTTGTATGGGCTGCATAAAGAGCGGCAAAAGTAGGGCAAAGTTTGCTTACAATAGTATAAAGGCTTGAGAAGCTTCGCAGGCAAAATAGCAACGGTTTTCCTGCCTTATCCACTACTTTAAGAGGCAATTCCCCTGTTAAAAGAAACACTTTCTATCCATGCCTTTACAGCAGGAACATCCCGGTTCAGTTTTACGGACAGCCTTTCCAGCAAGATAGTCTCTTGTCCGGGTTCATACTCAAGATCCTCATCCGTTAAGTCTGCGTTGATCTCTTTCAGCATTTCCTTTACTTCGTCCCAGGGAGCTTCTAATTTTAGCTTATAAGAGGTCATAACTTCTTTGGAACAATATTTAAGCCATTTATAAAGTAAAAGTGACGCTACCCGAAACGGATTGTCCCGAAACCCAAAACACAAAACTCCAAACTTTAAACTCTCTATCTTTGCCGCCAAATTTGAAAAATAAACGTAATGACTAACAGAACATTTACCATGATTAAGCCCGACGCCATGAAGAATGGACACGCCGGGGCAATCTTAGATAAGATCATTAAAAGTGGTTTTCGCATTGTGGCTTTGAAGCAAACAAAATTGACAAAAGAGAAAGCCGGTGAGTTTTATGCCGTACATAAAGAAAGACCATTTTACGGCGAGTTGGTTGACTTTATGAGCAGTGGTATAATCATTGCCGCTATTCTTGAAAAAGATAATGCAGTTGCCGATTTCAGAACGCTGATCGGCGCTACTGATCCTGCAAAGGCTGACGAAGGAACCATTCGCAAATTATTTGCAACCTCAGTTGGAGAAAACGCAGTTCATGGAAGCGACAGCGATGAAAATGCAAAGATCGAAGGAGATTTCTTTTTCTCTGGCCTTGAACAATTTTAAGTGGCGATGGTGAACAGATGATAGATGACAGTCGCTGTCGTCTATCATCTGCCATCTGTCATTTACTAAATTTCTTTCGTTTTCTTTTTGATCATATCATTCTTCACCGGCTCCACTTTATAACCCGCTTTGCGCAGTAAATTGATCACACCTTTTTCGCCGGGCAAATGCCCTGCGCCTACTGCGATCACCAATGATTTATCAGCCAGCAAACCTTCCAGTTTTTTAGCCCAGTTGACATTGCGGTTGTATAAAAGAAGGTTGGCAAAACTTTCAATACCCATATCTTCTTTTTTGGTGAGTTCTTCCATTTTATTCAATTGCTGGTTGCGATAAGCATCTGTTACTTCTTTCATTTCGCTGGCATTGTCTTTATCTCCATCTTCAACCATTTTCACCAACTGCTTTGCTTGGAAACCATAAGGAATGCTGTCGAAAATACTTAGCTGGTATTCCATAGTTTCCATGCCTTCGATCTTCACATCGCTCCTTTTGGCTTCCTGCATAATTAATTGTTCCATAGAGATCATGTTATCGCACTGGCCGCCTTGCTGTTCCATGATCATTGAAGCCGCCAATAAAGGCTTGTAGGTTTCCAGCATGGAAAAAGGGATCATTTTACTGTTTTCATTAAAAAAAGTTTTTACTTTTTCGTATTCGTCTTTGGTCAGCAGGTCGGCAAGCGTTGTATCGTTGCGCATTTTCATTTTGGTCATGGCACTCATCATTTCAAAAAGGTTATCCATGTCCAGTTCGAGATACACGTTATCTGCTTTTTGAATAGCGCTGGCCAGGCTATCGCTCAATTGAATATCATCGGCGCAAAGCATGTGCATGGTGCCAAATAAATAGGAAGGCGTTGCGATATTTTTTCCCGATATGCGCCAAAGCAAAGTGTTGGTAAGCGCAGGTGTTTTCTTAACAGGTTGGGCAAAGGCTGAAAAACCTATTGCTGTGAATAAGCCGAGCCAGAGAGTCTTTTTCATAAGGGCAATTTACGTTTTCAAATGAATTGTTGATGGCACTTTAACAGCCGTTGGTAAAGTTTTATTTTTTGTATAGCACAGAGTAAAAGGAAAATTTATTTAGCGGCCAAGCTTATCCTTTTGCCACCGCTTCTTCACCATACATCTGGTCTTTAAATTTTAAAGAAGGCGAAGGAATAAACTCACCTAAGCCTAACCGCTCCCATTTTGCATCAACAGATCGAATGGTTGCTTCATCCGAGACAATGATATTGGGCCAGTCTCTTTGAAAATTATCCAATTCTTTTGTTTTGATAGTTCCGTCGAAACCCATGCAGGCAAAAATGTTTTGAGTCTTCAGTTTTAAGTTTTGAGCTTGTCTTGTTGCCAGTATGTGATCTCTTTTGGGATCGAGATTATTGCAAAAACGCCATAAAGCCACCGGAAGATCATTGGCATCAACCGTATGCTCTACATAAAGGATCAACTTCACTCCTTCCACTTCGCTTAATGCACAAATTTGCTGGTGCAGCTCTTTAACGTGTCCCCTCTTTTTCTTTTCAACGGAAATAATTAAAACAGAAATTTCCTTTTTAAGTAAAGAACTATTGACAGCTTTTATCTCCGGGAACTTAGCCGTTAATGCCTGTTCATTAAAATCGGTCGTAAATTCTGAACCGTAGGTTTCATCTCTTTCTTCTTCAAACTTTACTGTTCCATCTATACACATTTTGCCACCAAAACCCAATTTGCTACAGCTATGATCCAGTACATCCATTGGCCCTTGCGAAAAATAAATATCAGTTGCAGGATTCAGGTTTTTAAAAACATATTTCGCCAGTTCTTCGTATTGCTGAATGCTTACGCCTTCATCGGCTATCACTAAAATTTTATTGAAC
>JBQCHB010000426.1:0-8731 GCA_051955075.1 Flavisolibacter sp. | reverse complement strand
CTCGAAGCTTATAGCTCACGGCTTGAAGCTTCTATTAACCTGTAATGCATAGCGTAAGGCAGCGGCTGGATAGGCTGGTTTTGATGCGCTGCCCACACTTTTGTAAATGCAGCGCCGTAATAAAGTATCAATGAAGAATAGAACACAAAAAGCAACAACAGTACAATGGACGCCGAAGTGCCATATAGCGTATTAATATTGCTATACGTGAGCAGCCAGTGTAGAATAATTTTACCAACTGTAAAAAGAGCAGCGGTAACAAAGGCTCCCCCAAAGGCTATCTTCCATTGTGGCCGTGCATCGGGCAGGTAGCGAAACACCATTACAAACCACAGCATCACCATAATGATAGAAACAAGATGATTTAAAAATGTGTTGAAATAAACAGACAGCAGCGGCGAAAATTCAAAGATATAATTGCCAATAATGGTGCGTATGCTTTCTATCATAATGCCGATAACAAACAAAATACCGGCAACCAATATCACCAGCAGCGACTGTCCCCTGGTGCGCAGGTCTTTGTACTTATCTTTTCTTTGTTTTGGCCTTACGCTCCACAATTGATTGATCGAGCTTTTGATGACCTTAAAAAGCGTGGTAGCCACAAAAAGTAAAAAAATAAATCCGGCTATAGTTACGTACCAGTTTTCCGCAAGCTTGTGCAGGCTTTTGAGTACACTTACCAGTTGTCTTACAGCTTCGGGGCCAACAATTTCGGATAAGTTTTTAAAAAGCTCCACACGAATAGTTCGTGGATCGAGAATAAGTTTTAGGGTTTGAATAAGAATAACCAAAATGGGCGGCAGTGCAAAGGTGGTGAAGAAAGCCGTGGCCCCTGCCATGCGCAAAGGATCATTTTTCAATAATTCTCTTAATGCTTTGCCCAAAAGATTAGCTATGGTAATTAGTTTTTGGCGGATGATTTTTTTTGCTGTGAAGATAAGCATTGCATTTACCGGGCAAAGACCTTATAAAAGTTAGCGGTTTGTAGAAACGGATAAGGCCTGTTGTTCTTAAGGAGATCAGTGTCGCTGCAGTTAACTACCACAACGGCCTTGTCTAAACTTCTTTTCAACCACTAATCAATTTTTATCAGGATTTTTGATGTGCCTATAATAAATTGACCCGCTATTTACAGGCGAAGTACAGCCTGTCTTATTTAGTAAATTTTAAAACACACATAATGCTTATGAATCACATTCGTTCAGCGCATGCCCGCAAACTGCTATGGTTGTTGGCGCCGGTTGTGCTCTTGATTTCGTGGGACAATAAACCCAAGAATGGCAAAGGCGATGATCTGCAAGTGCCGGTTACGTATTACAAATTACCCAACGGACTAAAGGTGGTGTTATCGCCTGACAAAACAGCACCTACCATTGCTGTTGGTGTTTATTACAACATCGGCTTTCGCATTGAGCCGAAGAATCGCACAGGTTTTGCTCACTTGTTCGAACACATGATGTTCCAGGGCTCGGAGAATTTGGGCAAGATGGAATTTATTCAACTCGTACAAAAAAACGGCGGCATACTCAATGGCTCTACGCGTTTTGATTTTACCAATTATTTTGAAGTGCTCCCGGCACATAAGCTGGAAACAGCCTTATGGGCAGAGGCCGACCGCATGAAAGGATTGAAGATCACACAGGAAAACCTAACCAACCAGCAAGGCGTGGTAAAAAATGAAGTAAAAGTGAATGTGCTCAACCAGCCTTACGGCGGTTTTCCATGGCTCGATATGCCGCAGTATGCCAACAAGAATTGGCACAATGCGCACAATTTTTATGGCGACTTAGCTGACCTGGATTCGGCCAAACTGGAAGATGTAGATGCTTTCTTTAAAACGTTTTATGCGCCTAATAATGCGGCCCTTGTAGTGTCCGGCGATTTCGAAATTGCCGACGCCAAAAAATGGATCGATCAATATTTCAGTAAGATCCCAGCTGCGCAACTTCCGGCCAAACCCGATCTGTCCGAGCCGCCGCAAGAAAAAGAACAACGCTTTACAAAAGAAGATGCGCTGGCAAAGAAACCGGCCATTGCCATTGCTTATAAAATGCCTGAACGCAACACACCCGAGTACTATGCCATGGGACTGATTGACCAGATGATGGTGCAAGGCCAGGATAGCCGTTTGTACCAGGCATTGGTGCAGCAAAAAGGATACACAAGCGGCGTTAGCGGCGGTATCAACTACCTGGGCAACATGTTCGATTACAATGGTCCAATGTTGTGGATGTCGAACCTCACCTACGATGCTACGGTGTCGGCTGATTCTATTATTAATCAATACGACCAGGTGATTGCCGATTTAAAAAATGTATCGCAGGAAGATCTTCAACTGGCTATTGTAAAAATGCGTTCCGGTTTGTACGATGCCATGGGCGGCACTTTTGGTATTGGCAAAGTAAATCTATTGGCCTGTTTTGCATTGTTTGACGATGATCCGGCAAGAATCAATACGCTGGAATCTGAGTTTAAAAAAGTAACACCTGCATTGATTCGCGAAACAGCGCAAAAATATTTAAGCCCCAACAACAGAACCATTTTAATTGTTGAACCTAAAGCTTCTAAATAATGAGAACTATAAAAAACTATATCGTTGCCGCCATAAGCCTTGCCTTATTACAACCGGCTTTGGCGCAAAAGCAAACACCGCCTGCCGGTGGCACTGCCAAAGATTTTAAATTGTCCGAGAAAAAAGTACAGACTTACCCAAATGGCTTAAAGTCAATGGTAGTGCATTACGGCGAGTTGCCAAAAGCTACCATCAGCCTGATTATTAAAACAGGTAACGTACATGAAGGCCCCAACCAAATTTGGCTGGCCGATTTAACAGGCCGCATGTTAAGGGAAGGAACATCTTCTATGAATTTTGCAGCCTTGTCCAAAAAAGCAGCCATGATGGGTGGCAGCCTGAATGTAAATGTTGGCCCTACGCAAACTACTATTTCAGGTGCGGTGCTTTCTGAATATGCGCCGGAATTTATTAAGCTCATTTCTGATCTTGTTATCAATCCCGCTTTTCCTGCTTCTGAATTGGACCGCCTGAAAAGTGATTTAAAACGCAGGCTGGCAACGCAAAGAGCTGTACCGCAGGCACAGGCGCAAGAGCAGTTTTATGCCGCTATTTATAAAGATCATCCTTACGGAAAAATTTTCCCTACCGAGGAAATGCTGAATAGCTATACCACGCAAATGGTTAGGGATTTTTACAACAACAATTTTGGAGCAAAACGTTCAGTGCTATACGTGGTGGGAAAATTTGATGAAAAAGCAGTGAATGCTGCTATTGCTTCTTCATTAACCAAATGGAAAGCCGGGCCGGCAGTTTCCTATCCGCCTGTAAATGCTGTAGCGGCTAATGATACATTAGTGGTAGACCGGAAAGGAGCGCCGCAAACAACGGTTATGATAGGGCTTCCTGTCATTACACCAACCAATAAAGATTATGTTCCAATGCTGGTTACCAATTCTTTACTGGGAGGTTCGTTTGGCTCACGCATTACAAGTAACATTCGTGAGAATAAAGGCTATACCTATTCTCCCTTCAGCACCATACTCAATCGCAAAGGAAGCACCTTGTGGTACGAGCAGGCCGACGTTACCAGCGAACATACAATAGATGCATTAACTGAAATTGAAAGAGAGATCAAGCGTTTACAAACCCAAGCGCCAACCAAAGAAGAACTATCCGGTATTCAAAATTATGAAGCAGGCATATTTGTACTACAAAACTCTACGCCCAATGGCATCATTGGCCAATTGAATTTTTTAGACCTCTATGGTTTGGATGATAATTATTTGAATAACTACGTAAAGAACATTTATAAGGTAACGCCGGAGACGGTTTCGCAAATGATGCGTACTTACATTGATTATAATAAAATGACCAAGGTGATGATAGGCGATAAAGATTCTATAAACAAGCAAGTGGAAAAAGCAAAGGCAACGCCGAAAACATTTTAAGGCAGTTAGGTTATAGCATAGCCTCCTTTCTGTGCCGAAAGGAGGCTTTTTATTTTAAAATAAAAGACATTGACAAATAAGAACTACAGCCATTCCCAACACACCACCAATTACTGCTGCCACGGCATCCATTACTTCGTAGTGGCCGTGTCCTGTAATTTTTGAATACAATTCAAACCCATAACTGATGGCAACAACGATGGCAAAAGCAACCACCGTTGCTATTACAACGTGCAGTGGCAATAACCACCACAATAAACCTTGCAATACTAAGCCCATAGCAATGCCTACAAAAAAATGTTTCCATTTATCAGGTGCAATCTTCATCAGAATAACTTTTGCAGGTTTTCTTTAATTGTAATAAGTCCCATCCAACTCATCGCTGCTACCACTATCCACCCGGCAATTTTCATCCATAGCGGGTGTTTGTACGGTCCGATAATTTTTTGTTTGTTAGCAGCCATTAAAATAACGGTCAATGCAACCGGTAAGATCAGACCGTTAATAGCACCGGCTGCAATTAATAGTATAACAGGATTGCCTTTGAGAATAAAAATAATAGTAGAAGCAAGAATAAAAATTGAAGTGATTGAACGTATATTTTTTTCAATACCCGGGTGAAGCGTTTTGAAAAAAGAAACAGATGTATAAGAAGCACCAACCACCGAGGTGATGGCGGCACACCACATTACGAAGCCAAAAAAGCGATATCCTACATTGCCCCCAGCAGCCTGGAACACAGAGCCTGCAGGATTGTCCTTACTTAAATGCACACCATGCCAGACTACGCCCAGCGCAGCAAAGAACAATACAAAGCGCATGATAGAAGTAATAATAATACCACTCACCGAACTTTTAGTTACCTGGGGCAATGACGCTTGTCCCCGAACACCTGCGTCCAACAAACGATGTGCACCTGCAAAAGAAATATAGCCACCCACTGTACCTCCAACCAACGTTACTATTTTAAGCATGTCAATTTTTTGTGGCCATACCGTTCTGTATAAGGCTTCGCCAACAGGCGGTTGCGAACTGATGGCGATGTACAGTGTAAAAAGAATCATTAACAGACCAAGCAACTTTACAAAACTGTCGATCAACAGTCCGGCCTCTTTATACCAAAAAATAGCTAAGGCAACAATGCAACTAATTATTGCGCCAAGTTTAGTATCCATTCCGGTTAAAGCGTTTAATCCTAAACCACAGCCTGCAATATTACCAATGTTGAACACAAGTCCACCAAAACCGATCAGGCAGGCCAGTGCTATACCAGCACCGGGTATAAGCTTGTTAGCCAGATCCTGTGCCCGCAAATTGCTTACAGTAATAATTCGCCAGATATTTAACTGGACGCCAACATCAAGTAACAAAGAAATGAGGATAACAAAGCCAAAACTGGTAAGCAGTTCTTCGGTAAACAGACTTGTTTGTGTAAGGAAACCAGGGCCAATAGCCGAAGTGGCCATGAGAAAGGCAGCACCACCTCCAACTCCAAAAGAAAGTTTTTTGATCGTCTTCAAATGATATGGCTTATTAAGGATAAGGTCATTGGTTTGTTTGCGGTAAGTTTTTTATTCTGCCCAGGTCCTGGTTCAAACGTTTTGCAAACTGCACAGCATATTTTCCATCGCCATGTATGCAAATGGTTTCAGCAATAATCGGAACGGTTTTTCCTGAAACTGTCGTTATCGTTTGCTCACACACCATCTGTAAAACCTGTTGAACGCTTTTTTCTTCATCTTCAATCAATGCATTGTTGTGCGAACGTGGTGTCAGGCTGCCGTCATCCTGGTAAGTACGATCGGCAAATACTTCACTTGCTGTTTTCAATCCAATTGCTTTGGCTTCACTTACCAAACAACTTCCACTTAAACCATAAAGGATCAAATCTTCATTAAAATCTTTCACCGCCTGCGCAATGGTTTGGGCCATCTTTTCATTTTCAGCAGCCATGTTGTACAAAGCGCCGTGTGGTTTTACATGATGCAAGACAGCTCCCTTTTCTTTTGCAATCAAATCTATTTTTATGAGTTGCTCAATTACAATAGCATAAATTTTGTCTAAAGGCAACTGCATTTCGCTTCGGCCAAAATTTTCTTTATCGCGGAAAGAAGGATGCGCACCGATATGAACCTGATGTTGTAAAGCCAGGTCTATTGTGCGGCGGATGCTATCGCCATTACCTGCATGAAAACCACAGGCAATGTTAGCCGAACTGATAAAAGGCATAATGGCAGCATCGTTGCCAATGCCTTCTCCCATATCGCAGTTGACATCTATTGTATGTACTATTCCCATAACACTTTTAAAGTGACCTGCTATTAACTATTAACCATGAGCTAAGTATTGTTCCATTCTGAATTTGCTCGCCATTTGTAATTGTTGCAAATATTTTTGCTGTACCTGCATTTTCGTTTCTGCTGTTTCCAAATCTGTCATTCTAAATTGAATAACATCATTTGCTTTTTTCTGTGCCAGTATGGGCAGATGCGCAGAAACAATATGCGCCACTCTTGGATAACCGCCTGTAGTTTGATGATCGGCCATTAAAATAATTAATTGGCCATTAGGTAAAAGTTGCACGGTGCCAAAACTTACAGCTGCAGACACCAGTTGTTCATTTGTATTCGTGCACAATTCCGGCCCGGCTAATTTGTAGCCCATGCGGTCTGCATCAATCGTTATTTGAAACCAATTGTTTTGAAATGTTTCCTGGGCCTCCTTGCTCATCCAATGCCATTCGCTACCGATCAAAAATTGTATCTCGGTTCTTGTGTCAACAATTTCCTGCGACTTCCATGGTAGTACCAAAAAATCTTTTTGTTTCAATAAAGACGAAAGCTTTGGGTTTACCTCGAAAGAAATCACATCATTTTTTAAAAGGCTTCTTCCTTGCCAGCCGCCGGCTTTTGCTTTTAAATTGGTGCTATAGCTGTTCATCCATTCGGTCATATTCAATGCCTGCCAGATCGCTACATAACACCTTGCACCGTTTTGCGATCTTTCAAATTTCAGCAGCGCATTTTTGGCAACCATAACAGGATGATGCAGTGGAATTTCCTTATCGTTTATTGTGGGAGAAAAATGTGCACCCGTTAAGCAAATGATGGTCTCTTTTTCAAACTTTATTTGCGCCGAAGGAAAATGTATTTCAATAACAGGTGCCTGCAAATCTTTTCCCAGCAAAGCATTGGCTAGTTGCGCCGAAAAGCGGTCCATAGCGCCATTGGGATTAATGCCCAAATGCTGATGGCCCCATCTGCCCATATCCTGTATGGTATCAAGAACGCCCTGCCTGGTAATGCGCAAACTCATCTTCTGTAATTGAATAAAAATTTATTTCATCGCCTGGTTGAAACAATACGGGTTGTTCCATGTCTTTATCAAACAGTTGTAATGGCGTTCGGCCAATCACCTGCCAGCCACCAGGACAATCAAGCGGGTAAATGCCCGTTTGCACACCGGCAATGCCAACAGTGCCTGCTGCCACGTTTTGCGGTTCAGGTTTTCTGGGAATCACAATTCTTTCATCTACCTGGCCCATATATGCAAAGCCGGGCAAAAAACCGATCATATACACACGATAAGTTTTTGAGGTGTGCAAATGAATAATTTCATCTACGCTGATATTTTTTTGCTGTGCTATGTATTCAATATCGGTTGAAAATTTTGGCGCATAACAAACAGGAACTTCAATCAATCTCATTTGTTGGTGCGGCGTTTCGTCATTTCTTGCGATGATAGTTTCTATCACTTCGACCATGGTTTCAAAAGCAGTGTTGTCATTTAATTTTTTCTGACAAACAGCAATAACATTATAGTAGACAGCCAAAGAACTGTAGGCGGGTACAACGTCTGTAATATAAGGGTACGACCTGTTTTTTAATACCTGAAAAAGATGCAGCACCTTTTTGTTGGTTTCTTCATCAATTGCATTGCCAAAATCGATGATAAGGCCCGCATCGCCAAGAGGAAAAACTGTATGTGGATGAAAAGAGTTCATGAATTGTATTCAAATTACTGAAATAAAGAAGAAATGCTGCCTGATTTTTACGTTCTGTTTTTACGCAAAAAGGGAGAATTTGAAACAACCAATAAAGAATCAATAAACGTAATGCAATTAAAATGTAACGGCAACGTAGTAGTAAAGATTTGCCTTATTGTAAAAGATCATCTATTCTTTCTAATTGATAGCCTTTTTCTTTTAACCATTGTATCAATTGTGGCAAGCGATAATACAATTTATCGGTTCGTTTGGCGTCTGTGCCAATGTGCATGAGAAGAATAAAACCATTTAATCCCGATGTATGCTTTTGTTCGTAATCAACAATAGATTGGTAAATAACATCTGAGCTGCGGTAATTTTTATCAGCCGGCGTAGTGTAGTCTGCATTGCTTAAAGTACCCGGCGTAAAATTTACAAGCTGCAATTCTAATTGGTTCGTCCAAGCCGCAATAGAATCGTTATACCATTCGTAAGGCGGCAGAAAAAAATGCGCTTTCGTTTTCGGAATGTTGAAGCGATCCAGTTCTTTATATCCACTATTAAGATCAGAAATAAATTGCTGCTTTGTCACCAGCAGGCTGTCTCTTTTAGCCCAGTCGCAATACAACAAATGTTCATTGCTATGGCTGCCTAAATAATGGCCATCGTTCTTTAATTGTTGAATTGTTTTTTTGAAAGAAGGATTGCGATAAAATCTTCCTGTAAAAAAGAAGGATGCTTTTGCTTTTTCCTTTTTTAAAGTTTGTGCAATAAAGCTTC